>ONOV01000204.1 GCA_900319505.1 uncultured Erysipelotrichaceae bacterium | reverse complement strand
AGTCCTTCTTTCCTTGTGTAGCTGTCGTTTTCGTTATTTCTTTTCACAACTATATTATACATATATTTGTATTGAAAACCAACAATATAAAGAAAATAAGGCATATTTTTGGCTTTTATCCCCATGACTAAAGTCAGGGGCTTTCAGCCTTGCTTTGTTGTAAAGGCGGAGCGTAAAAGCTCTGCCTTTTTATGCGGGATGACAGGGTTCGTTTATCTGGAAGGCCGGAATGGAAGATAAGGCATTTTTCCAATATACGATTGATGCGTATAAAAGCATGGCAAATGAACGGGTACGCCTGGAACAGAAATCAAACCAGCAATATGACAAAATGTGCTAATTGTAATTAAAGACTGTTTTCAGTAGAATGAATTTGAAATAAAACGCTTTACATAAGGCACAGGAGGATCTCGATGAACCGCAAGAAAACAGGACCGCTGGCAACTTATCGCATTCTTCAGAAATATACGGATGAGAAACATCTTCTGACGCTGGAGGAAATTGTCGATCATATGGAGAATGAATACGGTGTAACAGCTGATCGGCGTACGATTTATGACAATATGAATATACTGGGCGACTTCGATATTCACATTGATGGATTTGAAGCAGGCCACCGGGGCTATTCTCTCAACCGCGACGGCTTCAATGCGCATAAGGCTGCCCGCCTGATCCGCACTCTCAGCAGGAACGATGAATTTTCCGAGCTGGAAAGGCAGATGTATATCGATGGTATTCTGTCGCGTCTGAGTATCTATCAGGTGGAAGAGGTGAATCATCTGCTTGAGATACAGAATGTAAAATTAAAGAAAGAAAATGACAGGCCATTCTGAAAATACAGAATGGTTTTTCATAAAGATACTTTCAGGGTTTGTATTCCAAAGCGGTCAATAGTAAAATGTAGGCATTCGCGGAGGTGAGAAAATGGGGACACAGCGTGTCTATAACTTCGCAGCAGGCCCGAGTCAGCTGCCTCTGGAAGTGCTTGAAAGAGCGCAGAAAGAAATGCTCAACTACCATTCCAGTGGTATGTCAGTGATGGAGATGAGTCATCGATCATCCATTTTTCATTCCATCTATGTTCATACAGATGAAGCTTTCCGCAAGGTCATGAATGTGCCGGACAATTATGATGTCCTGTATCTGACCGGCGGCGGTTCAACCCAGTTTGCCATGGTGCCGATGAATCTCATCGGCAGAACGAAGAAAGCCGATTATGCTCTGACGGGCAATTTCTCGGAAAAGGCATATGAGGAAGCCAAGCGCTATGGCAATGTCAGAGTGGCTTTCAGTGATAAGGAAAACGGCTACCATCATATTCCCCGTCAGGGTGAAATCGTGGTAGATCCGGATGCGTCTTACTTTCATTACTGTGCCAACAATACCATTTACGGTACGGAGTGGCATTATGTACCGGATACAGGGGATGTGCCGTTAGTGGCGGATATGTCCAGTGATATTACTTCGGCCAAGGTGGATGTTTCAAAGTTTGCCTTGATTTATGCCGGTGCGCAGAAGAACATGGCGCCGGCCGGTGTGACGGTTGTGATCCTCCGCAAGGATCTTGATCTGCGGCCGCTGTCCTATACGCCGACCATGCTGAGGTATAAGACCCACATCGATAAGGAAAGCATGTACAATACGCCCCCATGCTGGCAGATCTATATGCTGGGACTGCAGATGGACTGGATTCTGGAACAGGGCGGTATTGATGAGATGGAAAGAAGAAAGAAGGAAAGAGCCGGACTGCTGTATGACACACTGGATCATTCTTCTCTTTTCAAGATGCATGCGGATAAGGAATCCCGTTCTTATATGAATGTTACATTCCGTACCGGAGATGATAATCTGGATAAGGAATTTGTGGCGGAAGCAGCTGAGCAGGGACTTGTTTCCCTGGCCGGCCATCGTCTGACCAAGGGCATGCGTGCTTCCATATACAACGCCATGCCTGTAGAAGGTGTAAAGAAACTGTGCGGCTTTATTGAGACATTTGATGCTGCACACAGGAAAGGATAAACATGTATAGAGTTAAACTTTTGAACAATATTTCTCCTGCTGCCAGGGAAATTCTGAAGGCACCGGACTATGAACTGGGAGAAAATGAAGAAAAGCCGGATGCACTGTTTGTACGGGCTTCCGATCTGCATAACTACCCGTTCAATGACAATCTGCTGTGTATCGGCAGAGCCGGCATCGGTGTCAATACGATTCCGCTGGAGGAATGCATTTCAAAAGGTGTCGTTGTCTTCAATACGCCGGGCGGCAACGCCAACGGCGTCAAGGAACTGTTCCTGTTCGGCATGGCCATGGCCAGCCGTGACATCATGGGCGGCATGCAGTGGGTGCTGAACTATGATGAGTCTGAAGGTCCGGTTGAACAGCGGATGGAGAAGATCAAGAAGCAGTTTGTCGGTCCGGAATTTGCCGGCAAGACATTAGGCGTCATCGGCGCTGGAAATGTCGGCTCCAGAGTTGCCAATGTGGCTTTGAGCTGTGACATGAAAGTCTATGCCTATGACCCGTATCTGAGCTCTGATGCCGCATGGACCATTGACCGTCATGTCTTCCGTGTTTCCGATGTACATGATCTGTTCAAGTACTGTGATTACATCACCATTCATACGCCTCTGACGGATGAAACACGCAATATGATCAATAAGGAAGCCATTGCGGAAATGAAGACCGGTGTGCGCATCATCAACTATGCCAGAGGTGAAGTTGTCAATGAGGATGCGATTGTGGAAGGACTGGAATCCGGCAAAGTCGCAAGATACGTCGCTGACTTCCCGACCAAGCGTCTGATTCATACTAAGAATACAGTACTGACCCCGCACCTTGGCGGTACGACTCAGGAAGCGGAAAGCAACTGTGCCCGTATGGCTGCCCAGGAAATGGATGACTATATCAGAAACGGCAACATCCGCAACAGTGTGGTTCTGCCCAATGTCCATATGGACAGAAGCGGTGCCGCCCGTATCTGCATCATCCATAAGAACCTGCCGGGCATGCTGACACAGATCATGCCGGTATTCTCCCGTGATCAGATCAACATCGAAAACATGACCAACAAGTCTCAGGGCAGCTATGCCTACAGTGTGTTCGATGTCAACAGTGAAGTAGATGAGAAAGCAGTACAGGAACTGAGTGATCTGGATGGCGTCATCCGGGTCAGAGTTCTGAAGTAATAAATAAGTAAGACAGGGAGCCATCCTGAAAAGGGATGGCTCCTTTCAGGAGAATACCATGGATTTAGCATTCAGAATTGATACAAGAGAAGAACATGTCAATGTGAAGGATGAGCTGCTGCTGGATATCCTGATGCCGCAGAGTGACGGCGCAGCACCGGATGAAAAAAAGATTCTGGAAGAAGCGCTGGACCATCCCATCGCTGCAGAACGTCTGGAAGATATTGTTCACCCGGGTGAGAAAGTCGTTATTGTCACATCCGATAACACCAGACCCATCCCTTCCTATAAAGTGCTGCCGCCGGTACTGAAGCGGCTGGAACAGGCCGGCATAAAGAAAGAGGATATACAGATCATCTTCGGCCGCGGCTCGCATCGCAGACAGACTCCATCCGAACAGGCAGCCCTGGTCGGTCAGGATATCTATGACACCATCACCTGTTCTGATTCCGATACCGGACATACATATCACTATGGGGAAACAAAAGCCGGTACACCGGTTGACATTGATGAACGCATCCATGAAGCTGACCGGGTAATCTGCCTTGGCAATGTGGAATACCACTACTTTGCCGGCTTCTCAGGGGGAGCCAAAGCCATCATGCCGGGCTGTTCCACCCGTGCCGCCATTGAAAAGAACCATCGTTTCATGGTAAAGGAAGATGCCCATGCCGGAAAGCTCAAAGGCAATCCGGTCCGGGAAGATCTGGAAGAAGCAGCTGCCATGGTTCATGTGGACTTCATTGTCAACGTGGTATTGAATACAAAGAAACAGATTGTCTATGCGGCTGCCGGTGATCTGACCCAGGCTCATCGTGATGCCTGCCGGCATCTGGTTGATCTGTATGCCATGCCGATTGAACAGCAGGCAGATATTGTCATTGTATCCCAGGGCGGTGCGCCCAAGGACCGTAATCTCTACCAGACACAGAAAGCCCTGGATAACACCAAATATGCCGTAAAACAGGGCGGTACCGTCATTGTATGCGGATCATGCAGAGAAGGTTTTGGTGAAGCACATTTTGAAAACTTCATGCGTACTTACAAAGATCCGGATGAAATGATACAGGCCCTCTATGATCATTTTGTCTTGGGTGCGCATAAGGCCGCGGCCATTGCCATGGTCGAAAAGCGGGCAGAGATCTATCTTGTTTCCGATCTGCCTGATGAAACCGTCAATGCGACTTTCCTGAAACCATTCCATTCACTGCAGGATGCCTATGATGCCGCCCAGCAGAAATATGACCGCCATGGAACGGTTATCGCCATGCCATATGGCGGTTCGACGCTGCCCCAATTAAGGAAAGAAAAGAAATGAAATACCAGGATATCAATGCAGAGGCTGGAAAAATGATCACGGAATAACTTTCCTGATGCAGTTCAGATAACTGCAGGTATACTGAAAACGGATCATCCATGAATCATGTACAGGCTGATCCGTTTTCTTTCATGCATTTATTTAGAAAGGATCTGTTTATGATAGCAGTGTTATTTGTCTGCCATAAAGTATTGTAGAAATGTCTGTAGAATGGGGCAATGACTATGATAGATGAAGTGAGTAATATTGAGCAATACATTCCTTTCATAGAGAAACTGGCACGAGACCCTCATTTCTCTGATCCTCATTTTTCATATGACCCGAACAATTTATACCGGGCTGTGAAGAAAAGGAATCAGAAGATATATGTATCGAGCAAAGATGGGATTGTTAATGGTATCTTTGTATGGCTGACCATACCAGAAGAACAATATGTTGAGCTGATCGTGGGTTTGTCTCGAGTGACAGAGGCCTGGACAGCGATGATAGATTATATCGAAGCCAATAACGCCGGGGCACAGATTGACTTTGTTTTTAATCCCGGAAATACAGTGCTTGCTGATATTTTGAAGTCAAAAAATGCTGTATTCGAGAAAGCGCAGAAAAAGTTAAGATTAGTGAGAGACGTAGATGACGGATCTTTATGTAGAGCCATAGAGCTTAATGCTGAATATGAGGGTCAATACAAAGATCTGCATGAGAAAGATACATATTGGATCGCCGAAAAGGTATTGGAGGCCTCGGATCGTTTCCGAGTAATTGCAGCGGTAGTTAACGGCGCTCTGGTCGGGTATTTGGATATTACTACTTGTCATGATGAAAATGAGCCTTATGCTCTTTACACCAAAGAAGGATATGAGGAGTATCGCAAGGATTTGCTTGCAAAGGCAATACAATTAAACAAGCCCCGAGGAATGATGGTACAAGTCGATGCCGATGATGCACCTGAGATTGCTCTGTTTGAAGAAATGGGGTTTGAGACAATAGCAGGCTCGGAAAGCATTTATGCTACATATACAAACAATTGAGCTGGATTCGGGTAGCATATTCGAGTTAGCAATGACTTTGTAAATAGACAGTGAGGAAAGGACAAATATGTTATTAGAAGAATTTGACGATGAAATGGACAGCGTGATTAATCCTGATATGGTAACGGACAAGATAGAAAACTTTCCGGAAGTAACAGTATCTTGCTTTTCGAAAAAACTGTTTAACAGTGTTTTGAATTGTTTTGACGCTAAGAAAATTACTGACATTCATTCTGCTGTCAGTT
>ONOV01000205.1 GCA_900319505.1 uncultured Erysipelotrichaceae bacterium | reverse complement strand
GAGATGATCATGGCAATGTGGTAGTCTGTTCCAAACAGGGAAGCAAACAGTTTGCCGCAGGCGGCAAAGCCTGATCCGGTATAGGGAATGAAGAAGATAATCATCTCAATGGCCGCAATTAACATCAGGATTCTGTGTTTATCATCATAGCGGTCGCTGAAGAAGTCCGGAATGGTAATGGAACCGGTAGCGGCGGTATATCTTCTTAAGCGTTTGGCTGTAAAGAGCCAGTTGAGATAGGTTCCGATGGCAAGTCCGATGGCCGTCCAGCCGACATCTGCCGTTCCGGAAAGATAGGCAAGACCCGGCAGACCCATCAGAAGATAGGAACTCATATCCGAAGCTTCCGCACTCATTGCGGTGACTAGAGGACCGAGTTTTCGGCCGCCGAGATAAAAATCGGAGACTGTTTCATTCTGTTTTGAAACCATAAAGCCGATCATCAGCATTCCCAATAGATACACAATCATGACAATGAGAACGCCAGCCTGTGAAGCACTCATATTCTTTCTCCCCTCTGATATGTAACACTTTACAAATAAATGTAAATTGTTTCCTGCATTGTAATATGTGAGCAGAAAGAATGCAATGCATACTGCAGTTCTAAGAAAATTTATGCTCATGCATAAAATTAGCCAACAAGTATACCCTTCACTGTATGGCCTTGTCAATGTTTAATTGGAAACGTTCACACATAATTCAATAATGTCGTGAAATCTGTATTTTACAATTGCTTTACACGGTGTCATAAGGCATAATGACCATGTCTAAGAAAACGCTTTCGGCAAATATTCAAGACACTCTCTCTGTTTTCGTGCGTCACATAAATGGAATGGTAAACGGGAGAGTGAAATTTTTTGAAAATATCTGTAAACGATAACGGAAACGTTTAACAGCCAGACGATTGATTCCTGCAAAGGAGAAAGAGAGAGCTTCAGCCTGTATGAATGAGAAGGAATTCAGACATCTATCCCGTAAAGAACTGGTGGATATCATCTATGAACTTGAAAAGAGAATAGAAAAAAAAGATGCTGAAATCGAAGACCTTCAGAAGCAGCTGGAGGACCGCAGAATTCTTCTGAATAAGGCAGGGAATATCGCTGATGCTTCGCTGGCTTTGAATCATGTGTTTGAGGATGCGCAGAAAGCTGCGGATCAGTATGTCTCTGAGATCCGGCGGATCAAAGAGGATACGGAGAAACAGGCAAAGGATATCCTGCAGGAAGCACGGAAGAAGGCAGGTCAGGATGGATAAGGAAAGAAAAGAAGTTGAGATTCCGGATCTGTCGGTTGTGGCCAAAGAAAGAAAACGTCTGCATGGACGTTCCCGTTTCTCCGGTATTCTCAACAGTACAATTGCCATTCTGCTAGTTGTTGCGGCTGCGGCTGTATTGATTTCCACCTTATGGATGCCGGTGCTTGAGATTTACGGTTCATCCATGAACCCCTTACTGAAAGACGGCAACATCGTCATCCTGACCAAGACAGGCAATCTGGAACAGGGTGATGTCATTGCGTTCTATTACAACAACAAGATTCTGGTCAAAAGAGTCATAGCCACCGGCGGCGACTGGGTCAACATGGATGAAAATGGCAATGTTGCCGTCAATGATAAGGTTCTGGATGAACCGTATGTTGACAGTCCGGCTTTAGGCCAATGTGATATTACATTCCCTTATCAGGTACCGGAGGAATCCTACTTTGTGATGGGGGATCATAGAAGTGTTTCCATTGACAGCCGTTCCAAGCAGATCGGCTGTGTACGACAGGAACAGGTCGTAGGCAAGATCGATTTCAGGATCTGGCCGTTAAACAAGATGAAATGGATTTCATAGGAAGGAGAAAAGAATATGAAAAAGAATCCTGTAGATGAATATCTGAGAAAACGGAAGAATTCAAACCGCCACAGAAATAAGCTTCTGGCTGTTATTCTTACTCTTTCCATGGCTGTTTTCTTTACGGTCAATATGGGCCTTCGTCTGACCGGTATTACTTTGACAGGGGATGGTGATACTGCGGCAGCGGAAAGCAGTAATGATACAGCAGAAAGCACAGCTGAGACTGTGAATGAAGAAGTAACACCGGACGCGGCTGAAAATACAGCAGCACCCGAAAATTCAGCGGGGGGGG
>ONOV01000207.1 GCA_900319505.1 uncultured Erysipelotrichaceae bacterium | reverse complement strand
TTATTATACCCTGGAAGTGAAAAATACTGAAGATGGAAATATAATTGTTTTATGAGTGAATTTGCAATGTCTGATGCCTGCCGGCTCTGTGACTGGTATGACCATAACAAACGTTCTCTTCCCTGGCGCGATACAGGCAATCCCTATGCCGTATGGATCAGTGAGATCATGCTGCAGCAGACCAGAATCGAAGCTGTTAAAGAGAAATACACGGCTTTCATGAAGGAACTGCCGGATATCACCGCCTTAGCTGAAGTCAGTGATGACAGACTCATGAAGCTGTGGGAAGGACTGGGCTATTATTCAAGAGCACGCAATCTGAAAAAATGTGCCATTGTGCTGAAAGAGCAGTATGGAGCTAAACTGCCGGCTGATTATACAATGCTCAGAAAGCTGCCGGGCATCGGGCCTTATACAGCCGGTGCCATTGCCTCTATTGCCTTTGGCTTACCCTGTGCAGCCGTAGACGGGAATGTATTAAGAGTGCTGGCCCGCTATCATAATGATGGATCTGATGTACGTCTGAAAGAAGTACATGATGCTGCTGAAAAGGAAATATGTTCTGTCTTTTCAAATAACAGTTCATCCGCCTTTGTGTCTTCTTTCAATCAGGGACTGATGGAACTGGGGGAAGTAATCTGTCTGCCGCATGGAAATCCGCTTTGTAAGCAGTGTCCCCTAACTGCTTCCTGCCAGGCACATCAGCTTCATACCACTGATCACATTCCCTACCGCAGTGCCCTCAGGCAAAGAAAAATACAGCAGAAAACTGTGCTTGTCTTAAGAGACGGCAATACGTTTCTGCTGCATAAAAGACCCTCCCACGGTCTATTGGCCGGTCTCTATGAGTTTTTAACACTGGATGGATGGATGAAAGAAAAAGACTGTATCCGCTATGTGGAAAAGCTGGGGGCAGAAGTACTGCAGATTCATCCTCTGCCTGAGGCAAAACATGTTTTCACACATCTGGAGTGGCATATGAAAGCCTATGAAATCAGAGTTTCCAATGTCCACGCCATCCAGATGGAAAACTGTCATTTTGCAACAGAAAAGGAACTGGCCGGTATGGCTGTTCCTTCTGCTTTCAATACATATATGAAATATTATGATCTGCGCGATCAGCGGTTCTGACCGGCAAAAGTGACAACATTGACCGGCTGCCGGGCGCTGCGGGAGCGATTGCTCTGCGGGTTCATCCTGAGACCCGGTCTATTGTTTCTTCTCTTGTTGAGTGTTTTCTGAGCAGCTGCCTTATGAGGAGCTGCTTTCTTTTCATGTGTCTTTGCTGCAGTTCCGGCTGTCTTCTTCTTCGTGCGTGTACCGGAAGTTTTCTTAACAGCTGTTTCTTTCTCTGTCTTTGTGCCGGCAGCCTTTTTTACCGCCGGCTTTTTCTTTTCAGCTGTATCCTTCTTTTCTTCTGTCTTTTTATGAGACGCAGCCGTCTTCTTTT
Organism: uncultured Erysipelotrichaceae bacterium; assembly: GCA_900319505.1. Taxonomy (GTDB): domain Bacteria; phylum Bacillota_I; class Bacilli_A; order Erysipelotrichales; family Erysipelotrichaceae; genus Bulleidia. The sequence continues at coordinate 18,326 of ONOV01000207.1, read as the reverse complement.
CCTTTGTCTCAGCTGACTTCTTTGAAGCAGTCCGTTTGGCCGGCTTTGCCTTCTTCTCTTCAGCTGTATCTTTCTTCACAGCCTTCTTCACTGTTTTTCTGGCAGGTTTTTTTGCTTTCTGTGCTTCTGTTTTCTTTTCTGTTCCTTCCATATCTTCACTTTCTGTTAATTCCTTATCAATCTCCGTCACTGCTTCTGCCGGTTCCTCTTCGGCAGGTTCGGCCGGGGCAGTTTCTTCGCTCTCTTCTTTCTTCTCCTCAGCAGCAGCTTTCTTTCTTACCGTCCGCTTCTTTTTCGGTTTTTCCTCTGCTGTTTCTTCAGCCGCTTTCTTCTTCCGTACGGTGCGCTTCTTCTTCGGCTTTTCTTCTGCAGCAGCCGCTTCTGTTTCTTTAACAGGTTCTGCCGGTTCTGCTTCCGCAGGTGTTTCAGATGTTTCTGCTTCAATCGGCTGTTCGTTTTCGCTCAGTGCTTCTGTTTTTTCCGGGTCCGCCGGTGCTGTCTCTGCCTGTGCCTCTGTTTCTTCCTTTACCGGTGCAGAAGCCTCATTGACAGCTTCGGCAGGTTCAGCCTGCACCGCTGTTTCAGGCTGCGGCTCTTCTTTCTTTTCTTCCGCTTTAACAGCAGGATAGCTTTCTTCGCTTTCTTCCGCTACCGGGGCCAGAGGCTCTTCAGGAACCGGTACGGGTTCAGCGGGCTTTTCTTCCTTTTCCACCGGTTTCTTCCGCGACCAGATGCCGCTGTTATCCCCACCGCGCTGCAATATGAAACTGCCGGCTGCCGAAAGATCCGCAAACAGGATCGGACGGCATACTTCCGCCGTTCCATCTTCATTTTCTTTTATGGCGCCATCCTTTTTATATGTTTCATACAGCTGCTGAATGGTTCTATTGCGGCTGCCGCGGTAAGCACGGATGATGGACCCGTTCATCAGAACGACGCCATGTCCATCATTATACCGGTATACGGCTGCTTTTGTTACCCCTTTGAAGTAATAGCGCAGTGAACCGTTATGAAGCGGTTCATCCTCGTAAACTGCAGATGGTGCATTCGGCACAGACTGCACAGGTGTTTCTTCTGTCTTCTTTTCCTCATCATTTGCACGGACAGGATATGGATAGATCTTCAGAAGCGCTTCGGCCATGTCATCACAGCGCTTCAGAATGGCTTTCTTATTCCAGACAGGTTCTTTCAGAACATCCGCATTGAGATGAATATGACCTGTCTCAGCCAGAACTTTCTTCTTTGTTTCAAAGTTCTCATTGCCCATTTCCATGTTGTCTCCGGCATCCGCCAGAGTCAGGTTGCCTAACAGATTGGCCGTCAGATTGTATTCCCCATCATTGGAACAGCCCGATGCATTGCGCCAGTAAGGTGTGGCATGCAGAGGCATGATATGTTCTATATTCAGATGAGACATGTCAATCCGTACGGCAGAACTGCTCTTTTCCAGCCGTTCCAGAAGAACCCGGGTGATCTTGGTATTGGCATAGATATTGTTTGTCCGGATGACATTGCGGATCTGACGATCGCTTGGCATGCCATGGGGGAAATCAGAACGGGAGGAAGTCAGAAGCAGATCACGCAGTGTGCTGTACAGTTCCCCTTCCGGTTTATTGAAATGGGGCCGCAGCCCGCGCAGTACGGAAGGATACCAGCCGGTCAGGTTCTTATTGTCTGTACCGCCGATGGCACGGCGCGTCATGTACGTATCGACTAAGCGGATCATGCGGGCTGTTTCTTCCGCTGTACATTCACCGCCTCTGAAGCGGTGGATGATCTCCATTAACAGCACTGCCGGTTCCTTATAGCCGGCAATCCGGTAATCTTCCAGAGCCTCTTCCACCCTGCGCTCATCTGCCGGTCCCTTATAAATCATCTGATAGCATAAGGCATAGCCGTACATATCGCTGAGCTTGCGGCCGCTGCTGTCATTGACTCTTGTCCAGTAGTCCTTGAAGCCTTCATATACCTTGTTTCTGTCCAGCATACTGCCGGTCTTGACAGCCAGGTAGCTGCGGATAAAGGAAAGCATGCTGTCGGCATCCGGAAAGATTGCTTCAAACGGCTGCCAGTACATCCGGTACAGCATGTTCTGTTCCGCTTCCGTATGATTCATGAATACAAAGTCACGCACACGGTCGGCAAATGTCATACAGGAACCAGCCAGGTTGATGGATTCAAAGATCTGCTGTACATCATCTTCCCCATCCAGCGGGAAAGCAATGATCTCAAACAGATCCATCACATGCAGAACATTTTCTGCGCCATATCTTTCCGCAAGCAGACGGACGGACTGGGCAATGTAGGTATAGTTCTGATAGAAAAGTCCCTGCCGCTCGTTCCATGTCAGAATGTCCATGGCCTGGCTGACAAGCTTATAGTATGTATCCTGAACAGATACGGCCGGACGGAAGCGCAGTCCCATGGGATTATTGCCGGCAAAATAGTCTTTCATGATCTGACGGGCCAGTTCCACATTCTTTTCCCGGCGTGCCTCCTGATAGAGGCAGAGCAGGAAAAGATATACCGTTGTCAATCGCTGCTGCCCATCTACAATCTCATACTGAATCTGACCGTTATCTTCCAGACGCCGGTAGATGATGAGACCGAGAAAATGTCTGTGCTCTTTCTTTAACAAACCCTCCGCATCATTGATGAAACGGGCTGTTTCATCCTGCGGCTTCCACATGTAATTTTTCTGATAGATCGGTATGAAAAAAGATCCGGCAGGATCAGATTTCAGAAATGATCCGATACTTTCTCGCACAGGCTGACTGATCATGTATGACTCCTTGAGAACTTCTCATCTGTTGAACGTTTCCATTATAACAGATCATGTTCTGACATAAAACAAAAGCCAGACTGCTGCAGCCTGGCCTCAGAGCAGGGGTAGAGAGAATCGAACTCCCATCAGCGGTTTTGGAGACCGATGTACTACCATTGTACGATACCCCTAAAAAAAATGGTGACGAGTACGGGATTCGGACCCGTGAATGCCGCCGTGAAAGGGCGGTGTGTTAAGCCGCTTCACCAACTCGCCACACTCAATGGTGCTTATTCATATTACAATAGACCCCTCTGAATAGCAACACTTTTTTTAATTTTTTTCAAAAAGTTTTAATATTCCTTTTCAGGATAGAAAAAGCGATGAGAATCACTTCTCACCGCGCGGACTTCCATAGATGACTGTCGCCAGGAATCCGGGACCGATATGTCCCATGATGACCGGTCCAAGACGATACAGATTGACGTTTGTCAACTGGGGATAGGCTTCTTTGAATTCCTTCAGCAGCTCTTCCCCTTCTGCTTTCTCGCCGGAATAGATCAGAGCTGTTTCATGTTCCTTTGTTTCATCATTCATGTTCCGGGCTGTATCTTCGATCAGCTGCTTTCTGGCTTTGATCGTACCTCTGACTTTGTTATAAGCCACAAGCTTACCCTGAGGATCAACGATGATCAGCGGCTTGATGGAAAGAAGTGAGCCGACAACAGCTGAGGCATTGGAAAGACGGCCGCCTCTTCTGAGCCACTTGAGATCATTGACCATGAAGCGTCCGGTCCAGTTCTGCTTATGGACATTGATCCATGTTACAACTTCATCCATGCTCTTTCCTGCTTCATGCATGGCGGCCGCTTCTTTCAGCAGTAAGCCCAGGATCAGGGTAACTGCACATGTATCGACAACTTCAATCTTCACATCCGGATATTTCTCCTGAATGTCTCTAGCAGCAATCAGAGAATTATTGTAGGAAGAAGAAAGTGCCTGTGTCATATCCAGCAGAATGACATTCTTTCCTTCCTTTGCGAACTGTTCAAAGAAATCATAATAGGCAAATGTCGTAATGGCTGCTGTTGATACCGCATGATCCTGTTTCATCTCCGAAAGGATAAAATCTTTGGTCGCTTCCGTACATTCATCCGGATAGGATTTTCCATTGATCACAAAAGAATACGGAATGAACGGCACATGATGCGCATTCAGCCACGATACATCCAGATCACATGTTGAAGCAGTTGCTATAACATAATCATTCATATTCTTCACCGTTACCTAAAGCAATACGTATTTTATCATACCAGGCACAATCACAAAAGATACAGTACGACAAATCAGTCTTCTGGTATAAAACGCATAGGTTTGATATGCCTGAGAACAAGCTTTGCTGTCATGCCGGTAATAATGCCCATCGGGATGGACCCCAGTAATAGATATGGCAGCAGAACAGCAATGCCGGGCTGTTTATAAAACAGCATGACTATGACGACCTGGCCGCAGGAATGCGCAATGGCACTTAGCACGGAAGTAAAAAGCAGCGAGCTATTCAATTTGTCCAGGATAATCAATACAATGCTGGAAAGACACACGCCCCCGCAGCTGATCCAGAAGGAAGGCGCAAAGATACTCCCGGTCATCAGGCTGGAAATCAGTACCCGCATGATGTTGACAATGATCATATCCCTGACCCCAAGCAGTTTAATGGTCATCAGCGATATGATATTGGCCAGGCCGATTCTCAGTAAGCCTAAGAAAATCGGACCGATGAAGATGGATTCCACTACACTTAAGGTAATGGCCATGGCGGATAATAAAGCCAGATAGACTAAATGTCTGATACGCGCATTTCTCATTTGCCCTCGGTCTCCTCCACCACAACGATGTTATTGGGCAGACAGGTAATCGGCAGGTACTCGCCCGGCCCTACCCAGCCCATCTCAGCACAGACATGGTTGGGGCATTTTTCATTGGTGACATGCCATTTGCCGTCCTTTACTTCCACATCCAGGCCGTTGCTGTCGCCGTCAATGTGATAGGTCGCATCTTCATCCGACCAGAACTCTTTTACAATTTTATTGCGGTAATAGACAGCTACTTTGACACCGCTGTGGCTGTTTGCCTGAACCACCTTCATGATCAGAATCAGAGCCGCGGCAATCACTGCTATCACAATCAGAATCTTGACTTCTTTTTTCTTCATAGTGAAGGAATTATAGCATCATCCGCAAAAGAAAAGGAAGGCAGCCGCCCTCCTCATTGTGCCGGCACATAAGTTACCCAGTCGCCGCCATCAGCCACCCAGCCTTCGCTGTCGATCTGGTACCATGTATATTCTCCATCCTGCTGAATGGAATAAACTGGATATTCTGAATCCTCCGTCAGGCCGATGACATCCGCAGTGGTATCAGGGCTCACCCGGATATTGATGAGCGTATCCTGCGGTACTTCAATGGTGCCGATCGGCTCCCCATCGCTTCTTGCCGTGGCAGCAGCGCTTGTCGGTACAGCGGTCGGCTGCGCCGTCTGTTTGACGGCTGTCTTGTTTTTGCGGGAAGAACCGCCGATCGCAAAAGCACAGATCAATACCACAATCACTACCACAGCCGCGGCAGCACAGATCATGATCAATCGCTTTGTCAGAGGCGGCTGTTCATCAAACCTGCGCTTCCACTCCGGTGTTTCGGATCTGTTACTGTCTTTTTCCTGCATGGCTTTCTGCTTCTGCCATGCCTTCTTCTTACGGCGGAACCAGCGTACCGCGCGCAGTGTGCGCTTTGACTTTTTATGTTCCGGTTCAGGTGAAGCACTGATGTAGATCTTTTTCTTCTGGGTCCGCTTCGGTGTTTCTTCTTCTTTCTTCACCTGGTCGGTAAAATCGATCATTTCCAGCGTATCTTCCTCATCATCCGGAGACCAGCTCAAGTGCTCCGTATCTTCTTTGTCATCCGCTGCTTTGCCGTGATCAGCAGAAGGATGATATTCCCTGGTCGCTTCTGCCTGTTTTTCCTTATCGCCTGTTTCAAAGATGCGGCCGCCGCATATCGGACACTGGTCCAGTTCAGCGGAAACGATGGCACCGCAGCTGAGACACTTCTTTGTTCCTTCTGCCATGACTTTCCCCTTTGCTTCCTTTCATTTTACCCTAAGAAAAGGAAAAGGTTAAGGCCGTTCAGCCTTTCTGATGGAAGGCAATGAGTTCATCCATCGCTTCAATATAGCCATGGATGCCATGCCCTTTGATCTGTTTCAGGCAATAGGGTGCCGCAAAGCTGTGATGGCGGAATTCCTCCCGGGAGTTGATATCACTGATATGTACTTCTACTACCGGCACCGGGGCAATCGCCTTGACTGCATCGGCGATGGCAATGGAAGTATGCGTATAGGCACCGGGGTTCATGACAACCCCATCATACTTTTCAAAATAGGCTTCCTGAATCCAGTCCACCAGATCCCCTTCATGGTTGCTCTGACGGCATTCCACGCTTACACCTCTTTCTTTGGCTGCTTTTTCAATCTCAGCAATCATATTCTGAAAAGATTCCGTGCCGTAAATATTCTTTTCCCGGATCCCCACCATATTCAGATTGGGTCCGTTCAATACCATAAACTTTGTCATACTGTTCCTCTTACTTGTCAAACTGCTTTCTTCTCTTGGTCGACTGAATCAGTTTCCGGCGCATGGCCGCATAGTCCTCTTTTTCAATCAGGCCGGCAAAGGATTCCATTTCATGCGTAAAGGCATGAATCTCTTCGAGAAGATAGTCTTTATTCATGACAAACAGCTCCGGCCATAGATCTTCATTGATGTTGGCAATGCGGGTCAGATCCCGGAAGGAATCACCAGTATAGTCTGCCAGATGGCTGTGATCGCTTGTATTCATCAATGAAACGGCGATGACATGGGTCAATTGGGAAAGAAAGCCGATCATGCGGTCATGTTCTTCCGCGCTCAGCTCACACACCCGTCCAAACTTCAGAATACGGGCCATCTGATAGGCTGTATCAACCGCTTCCTTTGTGTTCTTTTCCGTTGGTACAATGATGAAATTGGCATTTTCAAACCGGGATTCATCCGCATAGGCAAGACCTCTGGACTCCCGGCCGGCCATCGGATGACAGGCAATGAACTCACAATCCTTCCGCAGTTCATCATTGATGGCAGAAATCACCTTCCGCTTGACCCCGGTGACATCACTCAGGAGTGTACCGGGCCGGAAGTATTTCTGGTTGTCTTTGACCCACTGGATAAAGGTATGGGGATACAGACAGGAGATGACAAGATCACTGTCCTTCACAAGGGATGGATCCGTGCTGCCGTCCTTGATCCAGTGGTTCTCCTTGGCAAAGCGCAGGGCATCTTCATTGAGGTCCACGGCATAGGCCTGTATGCCGGCTTTGGCAAAGCCCTTGGCATAGCTGCCGCCCAGTACACCTAATCCGATAATCGTGATTTTCGACTTTTCACTGATCATATTCCACCTCACATCCGCATGTTTCAAGGTCTTTGAAGAAAGCCGGATAGCTCTTGTCTACCGCTTCAGCCCCTTCAATGCAGGTATTGTGCAGCAGAGCGGAAAGAATGCTCAGGCTCATGACAATGCGGTGGTCATTATGGCCATGAAGCGTCATGTCATCCTGCAGTGTCTCTGTCCCTTCAATCCACACCTCTTCCTGCTCTGATTTCATGTGACATCCAAGCTTCTTCAGCTCTTCCTCCATGCAGGCAATCCGATCGCTTTCCTTGACCCGAAGTCTTCCAGCATGGACAAAATGTGATGTGCCTTCCGCCGTTGCGGCCAAGGCAAACAGCATCGGTCCCAGATCCGGACAGTCCCCCAGATCCATCTCACAGCCATGAAGCTTCGAAGGATAGAAGCGATAGCCCTGTTCTGTTTCTTCATACCGGCCGCCCATCTTTCTGATATAAGCCAGGATGATATGATCACCCTGTTTTGAATCATGATCCACATGGATGACTTCTACCGGTTCTCTACCTGATAATCCCTTGGCTGCAAAGAAAGCCATCTGGGAATCATCCCCGGCAATAGAAGCTTCCTTCAGGGCATAGGATTGACGGCCGGGGATGAAGTATGTATTGCCTTCTTCATTGATGATAATACCGCTCTTTCTTAACAGATCCAGCGTCAGTCCCACATAGCTGCGTGACTCATACGGTTCTTTTACTGTAATCCGGCTGTCCTGCTTTACTTCAGGCAGGGCAAAAAGCAGACCGGAAATAAACTGGGATGACACACTGCCGTCTACTGTATAAGTGCCGCCTGTCAATGGCCCCCGTACTTTGAGATACTGTCCTTCTTTTACAAAGAGCAGGCCGTTTTCATGATACAGCGCTTCATATACGCTCTGCGGCCGCTCCATGAGCCGTCCATGTCCCGTAAATGTAACGGTATCACTGCCTAAGGAAAAGAGCGGGATGAGAAAGCGCAGCGTACTGCCTGACTCACCACAGTCCAGCACACTTCCATCATACGGCAGTGTCCTTGAACCATGAACGATGACATCATCCTCTTTTCGTTCAAAGGAAGCTCCAAGATGCGACATGACCCGCATGGTCGCTTCGGTGTCCTTATTCTCTGCGACATGATGAATCACAGCTGTGCCCTCTGACAGAGCTGCACAGATCAATGCCCGGTGGGAAAGAGATTTGCTGGCCGGCAGGGCGATGACAGCAGCCCGGCTGCCCCCGTGAATTGTGACTTTCATCTCAGCGGTCTGCCGCATGCCTCAGCGATCTTACGGGCTTTCTCGATCAGCTGGGCAAACTTCTCCGGTTTCAGGGACTGGGCACCATCACTCCATGCCTCATCCGGATGATCATGTACTTCAATGATGAGACCGTCTGCCCCGGCAGCTACCGCAGCCAGGGATACCGCTTCGACATACTTCCAGTTGCCGGTGGAGTGGCTTGGATCGATGATAATCGGCAGATGCGTCTTTTCCTTGATGATCGGAATAACAGCAAGATCCATAGTGTTGCGGGTATATTTCTCAAAGGTACGGATGCCTCTTTCACACAGAATGACATTGGGATTGCCGTTAGCCATGATATATTCAGCTGACATGATCCAGTCTTCAATGGCAGCGGACATGCCGCGCTTGAGCAGAATAGGCTTATGCATATGACCGACTGCCTTGAGCAGATCAAAGTTCTGCATGTTGCGGGCACCGATCTGTACCAGATCCACATTCTCTTCAAATTCATCAATCTTATCAACGGACATCAGTTCCGAAACAATCGGCAGACCGGTCTTTTCCCGTGCTCTGACAAGATCAACAATACCTTCATAGCCAAGCCCCTGGAAACTGTAGGGAGATGTACGGGGCTTATAGGCACCGCCTCTTAACATACAGCCGCCGGCTTCTTTGACTTCCTTTGCAATGCGGACTGCCTGATCCTCTCCTTCCACAGAGCAGGGACCGCCGATCACCACTACCGGACTTTTTCCGCCTACCGGAATGCCGGCCACATCAACTACGGAATCTTCCGGATGAAACATCCGGTTGGCCAGTTTGTAAGGAGCGGAAACACGCTGTACATTCTCCACCCACTGATTGGCCATGATCTTTCTTTCATCCAGTCTTGCCGTATCACCGACCAGACCGAATACGTTGTATTCATCACCTTTGATCATGTTCACTCTGAGGTTCATGCTCTCGAAGTGTTCTCTGATCTTTTTTACTTCCTCTTCCGGTGCATTCTTTTTCAATGTAATAATCATCTTTGTTCTCCTGTCAGCTTCATGATGCTGTGCACTGCTTCTTCTATTGTGCCGTTGTTTTCAATTCTGCCGTCACTGTATCTTTCATACAGATCCTTCCGCTCTTCGTAAAGTTTCTGTACAGCCTCCTGGCTGGACGAAAGCGGACGGTCAAAGGAAGGAAACAGCTGGTTAAGATCCCGGTCTATCCATATGACATAGCCGCCGGCACTGAGACGGCGCATATTGTCTCTGTTTTTGATAATCCCGCCGCCGGTTGAGATGACATAGGGACCGCCGACGGCCAGTTCTGCAGCGAGACGGCTTTCTGCCTGACGGAAGTAAGCCTCTCCTTTTGCGGCAAAGCATTCTCTGATCGGCATGCCCATGCGCTTTTCCAGTTCACTGTCCATGTCGATCAATGTTCTGTCACACCCTTCAGCCAGTGCTTTTCCGATGGTGGTTTTTCCTGATGTCGGCATGCCGATCAGAACAATACTGCGCCGGCTGTGGTAGAGCGAAGCCATGCAGTGCTGCACCGCTGCTTCACTGACCTTCCGGTCAGTAAACAGCTCATCCGCTGCAGCAGCCTGCCTTACCAGCATCTCAAATCCGCCAAGTACCGGTATGCCTCTGCACGCCGCTTCAAACTGCAGCCGTGTCTTCAAAGGATTGGCAATGATATCCACAACTCCTTTCAGATGCTTCAACTGCTCCAGATCCACCAAACAGGCATCGATCTCTGGCGACATGCCGACCGGCGTCGCATTGACAAGCAGTGTAAATTCACTTTCCCTTGCATACAGTTCATCATAGGAAATCATATCTCCATGCGGTGTGCGGGATACTGTCACCGGATCACAGCCCAGCTCTTCCAGCGCCGCTTTCACCGCCTTGGAAGCGCCTCCGCTGCCAAGTACCGCGGCTCTGCCAAGGGGCATGTGATTAGCCCGCATCATATCATAGAAGCCGATGCAGTCTGTATTATAGCCGATCAGCTTTCCGTCACGATTGACAATGCAGTTGACCGCCCCGATGCGGGAAGCTCTTTGATCTACTTCATCAAGATAGGGAATTACCGCCTGCTTATAGGGGATGGTGACATTGATGCCGGCAAAATCCTTTGCCTTCAGAAAGTCAGCCAGCTCTTCTTCTCTGAGCTCTTTTTTGACATAGGATTCATGAATCAGAAGTGCATGAATCTCCGGGGACCAGGAATGGCCCAAGGGCATGCCGATTAATCCGTATTTCATTCTGTACCTCCGAAGTATGCCTGGCCGAAGCGCGTCATGAGGGCATCCGCAATGGTCAGCGCACTGACGGCATCAACGACGATGCGGGCCCGATGCAGGATGCAGGGATCATGTCTGCCCTGAATGATAAGTTCCTTTTCCTTCTTTTCAACATAGTTGACGGTATGCTGGCTTTTTGAAATGGATGGGGTCGGCTTGATCACGGTTGTAAAGACAATGGGCATGCCGTTGGATATGCCGCCGTTGATGCCGCCGTTATGATTGGTGACTGTCTCCACTCTGCCGTCTTTCATGATGAAGGCATCATTGGCTTCTGAACCATAGAGGGAGCTGAAACCGAATCCTTCCCCAAACGCGATGCCTTTCACCGCCGGCACCGAGAATACCGCGTGTGACAATAGACTTTCCAGAGAATCAAATTCCGGATCCCCTACCCCGGCTTCCAGGCCATAGATACATGTTTCAAGCGTCCCGCCAACAGAATCTCCTTCCGCCCGGGCTGCCCTGATGCATGCCTGCATCTTTTCACCTGCCTCTGAATTCAATACAGCAAAGTGTTCCGCATTTACCTGTTCGATCTGTTCTTTCAGCTTTGAAGGATCAAAGGGATCATCCTTGATGCCGTGAATTTCAGAGATATGCGATCCGATTACAATCCCCTTCTCTTTCAGCATGCCTTCAGCGATCATGCCGCAGGCAGTGACAGGCGCAGTCAGACGGCCGGAGAAATGGCCGCCGCCGGAAAGATCCGCAAAGCCGCTGTAATGCACATAGCCGGTATAATCCGCATGTCCCGGCCGGGCTGTATCCTTGAGATTTTCATAGTCATGACGATGGACATTATTGTTTTCAATGACAAGTGTGATCGGTGTGCCCTGGGCATAACCGTCTTTCACGCCGGAAAGAATATGCACTTCATCTGCTTCATGGCGGCCGGTGGAAAGCGCGCCGGCGGCTCTGCGGAAGTCCATGCCCTTATGGATCAGGTCCATATCAATCTTCACGCCGCCCGGCACTCCGTCAAGCACCGCTCCGATGGCGGGGCCATGGCTTTCGCCAAACAGAGTTACCGTTAAATTTCTGCCGAGAATATTGCTCATACATCCATCTTCTTTCTGATCTGCTCCATCGTCCATTCTTCCAGATGTCCCTTACCGATCTCATCCACCTGGACAATGGTCACATGGTCATGGTCTGCTTTCTTGTCATGTGTGATCAGATGTGCAATCTGATCATAATCCGCATCACAATGTACCGGGCATCCCATCCGCTCCAGCACCTTCTGAAGCCTTTCTTTGATCTGCGGATTGTTCATGATGGTCATCATGCCCATGCCTACACATTCTCCATGCAGATAGGTGTTGAGCCCATAGTATGTTTCATAGGCATGGCCATAGGTATGGCCGAAGTTCAAGAGCTTTCTTTCACCGCTCTCTCTTTCATCGTGTTCCACCACATTCTTCTTGATATTCAGACACTTCCAGATGATGTCATCCACGTGCTCCATGTAATCATCCTTTTCAAACATGGCAAACAGTTCAGGATCAAACGTAAGACCTTCCTTGACCGCTTCCACAAGGCCGTTATGAAACTGCCGGCTGGAGAGTGTCTTCAGCACATCCGGATCCACCAGGACCATGGAAGGCTGCCAGAACGCTCCGACACAGTTCTTTGCCCCGGCCAGATCCACCGCCGTCTTGCCGCCGATGGAAGAATCGATCTGGGACAGTGAAGTCGTCGGAATATTGACATAGGCAATGCCTCTCATATAGCTGGCTGCGGCAAAGCCGGCCATGTCACCGGCAACCCCGCCGCCAAGCGCGATGACCATATCCTTACGAGACAGATTATGCGCCAGCATGTCTTCCAGAATCTTCTGCCAGGTTGACAGATTCTTGGCCTGTTCACCATGCGGAAAGACATACATGGGGGCATCTGGAAACTGTTCCTGCAGACACTGCTGCCACTTTGCAGGCACACCGTCATCCGACACAAGATAAACGCTTCCTTCAGGCCGAATCAGTTCCTTTGCCCTTTTCAGGATACCCTTTTCCTGCAGCACATCATAATCTCTGTTCTTTGTATGTACGGTCAGTTTTCTCATACATTTCTCCTTCATAAATAAAAGCCATACGGCATCATCCGTATGGCTTGCTTTTTCCATCGGATCAATGCCCTTTACGACAAAACGGGCAGTGATCGTCTCAATGCCCTGTCATCCGAGATAAAAGTAATAAAAGTAAACACTGTATCTGTTCATATCAATACCGGCTTTATTATACGGTACAGTTAATGTAAACACAATCAGATTTTCTGAAAGTTTTTTCATTCAGGCTTATCGGCTGCCTTGTAGGAACCGAAGCTGCGCAGCGTCACACAATGTGCAGCCAGAGCTTCAAGTGCCGCATGGATATGGGGATCCTGTTCATTGCCGATGATATCCACATAGAACATGTATTCAAAGATGCGTCCCGGCAGCGGCCGGCTTTCCAGCTTAACCATATCAATATGGGCATCTGCCAGTTCAGCCAGGGCTCTGTACAGTGAGCCAGGCTCATGTTTCAATACCAGCATCAGCGATGTCTTATCCGCTTCCGGATGTGATTCATGGCGCCATGTCACCACAAGAAACCGGGTCATATTCAGGGTGCTGTCATTGACATTTTCAAGCAGTGATGACATGCCGTAGTATTCAGCGGCCAGATAGGAAGCCAGGGCCGCATTGGATTTATCTCCGCTATTTCTGACAAATTCAACGGATTTGGAGGTGTCCTGGTAAGTGACTGGATGACACGCAGGATGTTCGGCAAAGAAGTGCTGGCACTGGCTCAGAGCTTCTGGATGAGAATAGACATGGCGGATGTCTTCCAGCTTTGTGCCGGGGATGACAATCAGATTTTCTTTGATCGGCACCAGTACTTCTCCTACCGCATGAATGTCATGGTACTGGAAAAGATCATATGTACGGGAAATGATGCCGGTGGTGGTATTCTCTACCGGCAATACGGCATAGTCAAGCTGATGGCTGTCCAGATCTTTCATGATGGCGGGAAAGTTAGGATAGCCGATGCGCTCTGCCTCTGTTCCTGCAAAATAGCGCACGGCCGCAATTTCACTGAACGTGCCATGGCTTCCCTGTATTCCCACTCGAATCATACCGTTCCTCCGTTTTCAAAGTATAATCATTATATGACACCAGAACCCGCCTTCACAAAAACAGAACGCATTCTCTGTGTTCTGTTTCCATCCTGCTTTACTATTCTCTTACTGTACTATGGCCCTTTCCGCTATAACATCAGCGGCCTGCTGGCCGGAAAAAATACAGCTGCACCGGCTTTTACCCTGTGTGTGCCGGCCGGTCTTTTTCTGCTGTATGAACTGCACCGGCTTTTACCTGAAGGAAAGAAGAGAACACTGTTTCTGACCCTGCTTTCCGGCGGTGTACTTTCCACCCTGATCATCAAAGACAATACGCATGCCGGTGCCCAGATTCATCTTTTCACAGCCCTGCTTCTGTTCGGACTGATGCAGGCTGTTATCCTGCGTACATCGTTTCCTTCCTCTGCTTTCCGGATTTATCTCATGGGTCTGCTTCTATCGCTTGGCTGTGTGCTTTATACATTATCTATCAGCGGCATGGCGGAGATTGCTTATGTCTGGGATCTGTTTCTCTGGTTCTTCATGAAACGCAGTCAGGGGTGACTGTGTCACCCCTGAGATGTATCGTTTAACATTTCTTCAATTCCTCTTCTCTGATAGCGGCTGAAATGCCGCAGAAGCGCACGCTTGATCCTTTCATACTTTTCTGCATTTTCTTTTTTCATGTCGTTCATGGCGGAAAGCACTTCTTTTACCTCATCCATCGTCAAGTTATGACTTGCCATATAATATCCCTTATCGCTGCCGTTTTCACACGGTCTGCCATAGCGGATATCATACCCGAAGTCATTCAGCAGTTTGACCGTAGCATATACCGTTCTGCGGTCTACGTTAATGCCATACTGCTGGACTACACTGGACTGCAGCTGAGACATCATAATCGCATGATTCTCATCTGTTTCTTCTTCCAGTACGCGGATGAGAGCCAGAGGAATAATCTTCTTGTGTTCTCTTATCTGCTCGCTCATAGTATCCCTTTCATAAGTAAATAAATAATTTAATTGATTTTATTTAAAATGCATCACCTTTTTTTGTACATGGAAACGATTTGTATTTATAAATAGGGAAAGTTCAGTAAAAAACGGAGGGTAATGCGCTTACATGAACAATATCTTAATTTTTCTTAAGGCCTTGTGAAATTCATTTAAACCAGATTAGACATCATAAATTTATTTCTGCATATCTGAGCATTGATTCATATCTTAATTTCTGATTCAGCTATAATGGTTAGCGGATAAAGGGGGAACGCAAAAACTTTTATGAATCTGAAAGAACTCAAACCGGGTCAGTCAGCCCGGGTGATCACCGTAGGCGGTGAAGGTGAACTGCGTCAGCACTTCCTGGATATGGGACTGATTCCAGGAGCTGAAGTCACACTGATCAAATATGCCCCGATGGGCGACCCGATGGAACTTTCCATCAGCGGTTATGAACTTACTCTGCGCCTGGAAGAAGCAGAGAAAATCACGATTAAGCAGATTGCCCATCTGAGTGAAAAAAAGAAATCTGAAAATCCGGATGATGTATACATCATCAATCATGCCGGCTTTGGTGAAGGCGGAAAATACCATGATAAAAGTCATGAACATCCTCTGCCGGAAGGAACAGTTCTGACCTTTGCCCTGGCCGGCAATCAGAACAGCGGCAAAACCACATTATTCAACCAGCTGACCGGCTCCAGCCAGCATGTCGGCAACTTTCCGGGTGTTACCGTGGATCAGAAGAGCGGTGTTATCAAGGGACATCCTGATACGCTTGTCACCGACCTGCCGGGCATCTATTCCCTTTCCCCGTATACCAGTGAGGAAATCGTATCCCGCAGATTCATTCTTGATACCAAACCGAAAGGCATCATCAATATCGTAGATGCCACCAATATTGAAAGAAATCTGTATCTGACTCTGCAGCTGATGGAACTTGATATTCCGATGGTGGTTGCCCTGAATATGATGGATGAGCTCAGAGGCAATGGCGGATCTGTGGATATCAACCGGATTGAATCCATGCTGGGTCTGCCGGTTGTACCGATCAGTGCAGCGAAGAACGAAGGCATTGATGAACTTGTCCAGCATGCCGTGCATGTGGCACGCTATCAGGAGCCGCCTATGCAGCAGGACTACTGCGATGTGAATGAAGACAATGGTGCCGTTCACAGAGCGCTGCACGGCATCATGCATCTGATTGAAGACCACTGCAGGAAAGCCGGCATTTCCCCCCGCTTTGCGGCAACTAAGATCGTCGAAGGCGATGCCTCCATCATGAACGGCCTGGATCTTTCCAAGAATGAGAAGGAAATGATCGGCCACATCATCGAACAGATGGAACAGGAAAGAGGCCTCGATCATGCGGCAGCCATTGCCGACATGCGCTTTGACTTCATTCATAAGGTCGTTGATGCCTGCGTGACCAAACCCCATGCCTCCAAAGAAAGAACACGTTCAGAGAAGATCGATAAGGTGCTGACGGGCAAATATACCGCGATCCCCTGCTTCATTGCCATCATGGCAGCGGTCTTCTATCTGACCTTCAATGTACTCGGTTCTTTCCTGGAAGATCTGATCAGCAGCGGTATTGATCATCTGTCTGCAGTATGTGATGCGGCCATGACCCGATGGGGCACGGCGGCCGGCCTGCATTCGATGATCATCGACGGCGTATTCAACGGCGTCGGTACGGTGCTTGGCTTTATCCCCTATATCGTGATTCTGTTCTTCTTCCTTTCCCTGCTGGAAGATACCGGCTATATGGCACGTATTGCCTTTGTCATGGATAAGCCGCTCAGAAAGCTTGGACTTTCCGGCCGTTCCATCGTACCGATGCTGGTTGGCTTCGGCTGTTCCGTGCCGGCGGTCATGTCAACCCGCACCCTGCCCTCTGAGCGCGACCGTAAGGTAACAGTCATGCTGATTCCGTTCATGAGCTGTACGGCAAAGCTGCCGATCTATGCTTTTCTGACCAAGACGTTCTTCCCGGATCATGCGGCCTTTGTCATGGTACTCCTGTACATCATCGGTATTCTGGTCGGTATTCTGGTCGCCATGATCATCAAGAAGCTGACCTTCCATGGCGAAGCCGTTCCGTTTGTCATGGAACTGCCGAACTACCGTATGCCGGCTGCCAAGAACGTTCTGCAGCTTTTATGGGAGAAGACAAAGGATTTCCTGCACAGAGCGTTTACGATTGTATTCCTGGCGTGCATCATCGTCTGGTTCTTACAGACCTACAGTCCGCATCTTGCCATGGTTTCTGATTCCAGAGACAGCATCCTGGCCATTATCTCCGGCTGGATCGCCCCGATCTTCAGACCGCTCGGCTTTGGCGACTGGAGATTCTCCACTGCTCTGATTGCCGGTTTCATTGCCAAGGAAGCAGTTGTTTCCACCTTGAATGTACTGTTCGGTTCAGCTGCTGTTCTGCATGCCTCCCTGGATCTGGCCGGTGCTGCGGCCATCCTTGTGTTCTGCCTGCTGTATACACCGTGTGTTGCGGCCATTGCGGCAATCCGTCAGGAGTTAGGCGGAAAACAGGCTCTGCAGACTGTACTGATGCAGTGTGCCATTGCCTGGGTCTGTGCCTTTGTTGTTCATACGCTGTTTGTTCTGTTCTGAATATAAGCATTGCTGATCCCGATCCGTATGGTCGGGATCATTTTCTTTTAGACAGATTCTTTCATCTGACCATGCATTTTACATATCTTATGATGTATAAATACTGACACAGGAAGGAGAATATCATGAAAACAGGCATTATTGATGTTGGTGGAGGCCTCAGAGGATCATTCGGCGCCGGTGTTCTGGACCGCTGTCTTGATGATCATGTAGAGTTTGATTATGGCATCGGCGTATCAGCCGGCAGTGCCAATGTGTCTTCCTTCTTTGCCGGCCAGAAAGGCAGAAATTATATCTTCTATACGGAATATACTTTCAGATCTGCTTATATGAGCCTGCATAATCTTGTACATAAACATAACTATCTGGATCTGGATTATATCTACGGCACCCTCTCCAATGAAGATGGTGAAAATCCACTCAATTACAGAGCACTGAAAGCATCCGGCAAAGAATACTATGCCGTTGCAACAAATGCCCTGAACGGCAGGCCAAGGTACTTCACCATCGAAGACGGCATGAAAGAGAACCGGTATGATGCCCTGAAAGCTTCCTGCTGTGTACCGATTGCGGATGAGCCTTATGTTGTAGAGGGCCTCCCTTATGTCGACGGCGGTCTTTCCGATCCGGTACCGGTACAGAAAGCAATGGATGATGGCTGTGACAAGATCGTACTGATCCTGACCATGCCGAAAGGACATATTCCGGTAACCCGCAGTGACAGAATGGCTGCCCGATGGCTGATGCGCAAAGGCTATCCCCATGCCGCAAGAGGCATGCTGCAGCGGCCCAATCGCTATAACCATGGCGT
>ONOV01000208.1 GCA_900319505.1 uncultured Erysipelotrichaceae bacterium | reverse complement strand
CATTCTGTGATAACATCATGCATGAACGTTAAGTAAAATGACTTGACAGGGATAGTGAAAGTGATAGAATCATCACTGTTGAGATAAGGAGGATATTCCCATGGCAGTAAAACTTCGTTTAAAGAGAATGGGTGCTAAGAAAGCGCCGAGATATCGTATCGTCGCAGCTGATTCCCGTATGCGCAGAGATGGCCGTGACATTGAAGTAATCGGTTATGTCAATCCGACAACTGATCCGGAAGATGTTACCCTGGATGCCGACAAGGCTCTGGAATGGCTCAGAAAAGGTGCACAGCCTTCTGATACTGTACGCAACATTCTCTCCCGTCAGGGTGTGATGAAGAAGTTCCACGAAGAGAAGCAGGCCGCTAAGGCTAAGAAGTAAGCTTCATGAATAACCTTGAGCAGGTATTGTATGACCTTGTCCGTCCGATGGTAGATCATCCGGAAGACCTCAGGGTGGAAGAAACAGCAGGTGAAGACAGCAGAGATGCTGTCCTGCATGTGAATGCTTCCCAGGAAGATATCGCCCGCCTGATCGGCCGCAAGGGCTCGATGGCCAGTGCACTGCGTCAGGTAATGGGTGTTGCTTCACATCGTGAAAATAAGCGCGTCACAATTGTATTTGAACAGCAGTAAGAAAGCATCCATGGCAATCCCATGGATGTTTTTATATAATTATATCTATGGAATATATAAGAATCGGAAGGGTGATCAACACCCATGGCATTAAAGGCGAACTGAAAATCAGAAGTGAATCGGATTTTGACGAAGAACGGTATGCACAGGGCAGTACCGTATACATCCTGTATGAAGGAAAGTACATTCCTTTTGTATGCGATACGTATCGTGTCCATAAGGGATTCCCGCTGGTTTCCTTTAAAGAGCATAAGGATATCAATCTGGTGGAGAAGTATAAGGGATGTCCTGTCTTTATCGATGCGGCTGATCGTGATGAGCTGGAAGACGGCAGGCATTACGTGGATGATCTGATCGGTATGAAAGTGAAGGATGAAGAAGGCAGAACAATCGGTGAAGTGAAGGATGTGGAAGAAACGCTTGGCGCCAATCTCAATCTGCGCATTGCAAGAGAGGGACAGAAGGATGCACTGGTGCCGTATGTGCCTGCTTTTATCAGAGATGTGAATGATGAAGAGAACACGATTGTCATCCATGTCATAGAAGGACTGTTATGAGAATTACGGTACTGACGCTGTTTCCGGAAATGATTGACAGCTTTCTGTCGGTTTCAATTGTGCATCGGGCGATGGAAAGAGGTCTTCTGCAGGTGGATTTTGTACAGATCCGTGATTTTGCCAGGGACCGCTATAAGCATGTAGATGATGCGCCGTTTGGCGGAGGGGCCGGTATGATCATGAAATGCCAGACTGTACTGGATGCACTGGATTCTGTAGAGGATCCTGGCGCATATAAGATTCTGATGAGTCCGGCCGGCCATCCCTATACCCAGCACAAAGCCCATGAACTGAGCACAAAGGATCATCTTGTCATACTGTGCGGCCATTATGAAGGGCTGGACGAAAGAATCTCCCATCATATGGATGAAGAGATATCGATCGGTGATTATGTACTGACCGGCGGTGAAACAGCGGCCATGATCATCATTGACTCAGTCTCCCGTTTATTAAAAGGCAGCATATCCGATGATTCTCCGCTGGAAGAGTCGCATGAAAACGGCCTGCTGGAATATCCCCAGTATACCCGTCCCGCCGACTATCAGGGTGATCGGGTGCCGGAAGTGCTGCTGTCTGGCGACCATGCCCGTATCCGGGAATGGCGGGTTGCCATGGCACTGAAACGGACAAAGGAAAGAAGACCGGATCTGTATGCGGCCCATACCTTCACAGAAGAAGAGAAAAAGGTTCTCAGAAAGCTTGAAATGGGAAAAATCAGGGATGTTGACTGGGAGGAAGAAGAATGAGTACAAAGAAGAAAAAAGAGGATACTTCACTTACCTTTCATAAGATCAATCAGCTGGTACTGATGCCGCTTGGCATTATTTTCTCACTGTATTTTCTCATCAGCCTGTTTCTGGAAATCTGTCATATTGATGTCATCCGCATCATTCCGGTCATGGAATACTTCCCATATCAGAAATATCCGGCTGTTCTGATTCTGCTCAGTCTGTCTGTTCTGCTGCAGGCAGTACTGCTGATCGAAGCGGAAGTGTATGGCGTTCACTGGATCAGAAAAAGCTGGCAGTGTCTTTTACTGCATTACGGCACTTCCTTTCTGTTTCATATTCTGTTTTTCATCTTCCTGTATTTAAAGGATGTCTATGGCTATGCGGCAGGCATCATGCATAAAAGCAGTACCATCATCCTGCTGGTGCTGATTTTCATCATGGTCATTGCGGTGATCTACTGTGTCATGGCATTTACCTACTATATTCATATTCGCCATCACTATGTGCGTCTGGTCAGAGAAAAAGACAGAGAAGTAAAGACAGAAAAGAATAAGGCGGCAGAACCTGTGGAACCAGCAGAGGAAGACTCTGTCAGTGAAGAAACCGAAGTGCTGCCGGTAGAACCGCTTATGGATGAAATGAGGGAAGCGGAAAAAGAAAGCAGTGAACAGTCTGCTTCGTCAGGCAATGAGGAAAAGCCGGCTGAAGATGAAAAAACAGAAGAAGCACTAAAGCCGGTCAATGCGGATCAGAAAAAGAAGAGCCTTCTGTCGCACTTCAGACCGCATAAAAAAGAAAAGGAAGAACCGGTAAAGGAAGAGGTCCCGGCTGATCCGGCTCCTGCCCCGATCCCTCTATATAAGAAAGAAGAAATAGAAGAGCCGTCTGCTGAGGCAGCGGAAGAAAAAACAGCTGAACCAGAGGCAGAAGTTAAAGATACAGTTAAAGAAGAAACTGCAGTAACGGTATCTGATCAAGCGGCAGAAACCATCACAACAGATCGAACGGAAACAGCGCAACAGAAAGGTGAGATGGATGAATCAGAAAAACCCCAGGATGAACCTGAGGTCAGGAAATGTCCGTACTGCGGCGCAGCCCTGCGCTTCAAAGATGCACAGTACTGCTGGAAATGCGGCAGAAAACTGGAGAAGGAACAGAACTAGGCGTCCTGTTCCTTTTTCTCTGCTTCCTGTTCCATGTTTTCAAAGTAGCGTTCCAGAAACATCTTATGGGCAGCTGTGATGACGATATGATCCAGTGCCTGTTCCTGTTCACTGCCGCCGGCACTCTTCAGATCTGTTCCTTCTTCCATATGAGAGAGGACTTCTTTGAGTCTTGCCGCAAAGGTGCTGTAGGCATCTTCATTAGAAGAAAAGCTGTCTTTCATCGTGAGGCAGATACGGATATGGTCCATGGATAAGACCGTCTTGGCAATAACGATAAACAGCAGGGCAGCGATCTGATCCCGGCTGTAAGTCTTCTTATGCGGGGAGGAAATGATCTTCATCTTGACATAGTTGGATACCATGGAAGAAGTGATCTTCATTTCCGGAAAGTCAGCAAAGCATCCATTGATGTATTTGACGACCTGATCCAGGTACAGGCCTACATCCGGGATTTCCCGGTAGGCCGGCATCCGGAAGGAGGACAGAGTTTCTCTGACTGATGTATTTTTCATACCTG
>ONOV01000209.1 GCA_900319505.1 uncultured Erysipelotrichaceae bacterium | reverse complement strand
ATGCCGTACTTGTCCTTGAGAATGGCAAGAATATTCTTCTTGACCGCATCTTTGCCATCCCCATCCGGAATGGAACCGACAAGCAGGTCAAGATCTTCACCCTCAACTACATGTGCACTTTCCTTCTTCATCTGCTCACGGGCCAGATGCACAAGGATTTCACTGATGCCAAGGACCGGATCATTCTCATCTTCACCGATCTCTACATTGACCGTGGAACCGTCCTTCTTGCATACCACGCCATGCAGAGCCATGGGTCTGGTGGTCCACTGGTACTTCTTGATGCCTCCATAGTAATGTGTATCAAACAGAGCAAGACCATCCTTTTCATAGAGCGGATGCTGCTTGAGATCCAGACGCGGTGAATCAATGTGGGCACCGAGAATGTTCATGCCTTCCGTCAAAGGCTTTTTACCCATGACAAACAGAACAATGTTCTTATTGCGGTTGATGGCATACAGCTTATCACCGGCCTTAAAAGACGTGACGTCTTTGATATTGCGATAGCCGGCCTTTTCCGCCATCTTCTTCGCACCATCCGTGAATTCTCTTTCCGTCTTATGAGAAGACATGAAAGCAGCGTATTCTGTGCTTAACGCTTCCAGTTCTTCTCTGTTTTCTTTTTTCAGTTTGTCCCATACTGTCTTCATCTTACATGTTCTCCTTTCGTATTACATATGGCCTGAACGCGTCCAGGTATTTCTTTTCTCCGGCAAGTTCCATCTTCCGTCCCTCATCCGTATCTTCCAGTACTTTAATATCCAGTACTTCCCTGTACGCAGCCTCAGTGTCTATCTTACCATAAGGGATCAGAACATGTGAAACAGCTTCCTTCGGGTAGAGACGTTTAATAATCTCTTTGCCTGCTTCTTCAATGCCTTTCCCTTTCAGACACGACACGCATACCGCATCATGCGGCAGATCGCCATGCGGCTGATCACACTTGTTGAAAACCCTTAATACCGGGATATGATCTGCTCCAATCCGCTTCAATGTCATTTCCACCGCTTCTTCCTTTGTCTGCCAGTCAGGATCCGATGCGTCTAGAACATGGATCAACAGATCCGCATCACATGCGGCTTCCAGCGTTGAGCGGAAAGCATCCAGCAGTGCATCCGGCAGATTTGAGACAAAGCCTACGGTATCATAGAGAAAGAATCCATAATGATCGACCCTGACTTTGCGCACACTTGTATCCAGCGTCACAAACAGGGCATCCTGCGCCTTTGTTACATTGCCTTTTGAACCGATTTCGATCATCCGGTTGAGAAAAGAACTCTTGCCGGC
Organism: uncultured Erysipelotrichaceae bacterium; assembly: GCA_900319505.1. Taxonomy (GTDB): domain Bacteria; phylum Bacillota_I; class Bacilli_A; order Erysipelotrichales; family Erysipelotrichaceae; genus Bulleidia. The sequence continues at coordinate 2,403 of ONOV01000209.1, read as the reverse complement.
ATTGGTATAGCCGACAATGGCAGCCCGCTTCAGAAGTGTCTTGGCTCTTCTTCTTTCATCCTGGCCTTTCTGTTTCCGGATCAGGTCCAGCTGTTTTGATAATGCCGCATAGCGCCTGCGATTAGTCCGTCTGAGCAGATTGACCGTGCTTTCTCCGCTGCCGCGGCTTTGAAAGGAGCCGGAAGAACGTTCTTCTCTTTCACTCTTTCCTGCTCTGTGCCGGTTTCTTTCATACAGCAGCCAGGCCATTTCCGTCTGAATGTGAGCCTGTCTTGTCCGGGCATGACGTGAGAAGATTTCCAGCAGCACAGCCGTACGGTCAATAACTTCCACCCCGCATGCCTCGCGGATACGCTCGGCCTGCCCCGGAGTAATTTCATGGGCAAATACAATCTGCTGTGCGCCTTTTTCTTCACAAAGCTGTTTCAGCTCAGCAATCTTGCCCGCACGCAAAACCATGCGGGGATCAGGATGATGCGCGCACTGCAGCAGTACGCCGGCTGTTTTCTTATCTGCAGCAGCACACAATGCCTTATCTTCTTCCAGTTCGGAAAGGAAATCATTCTTCTCTTCCGGCCGGTAAACCCCGCACAGGATAATTGTCTTAACGCTCAAAGACGGTTTCTCCTCTGACTTCCGTGATCATGACTTTGATGCGATGAATGTCATGTACATCCACCGCATGGGGATCCTGTTCCAGAACCGTAAAGTCTGCGTCATAGCCTTCTTTCAAGAAACCGGTATGATCATAGATCATCAAAGCTTTCGCAGCTCTGTCTGTATAGAGAGAAAGTGCTTCATCCAGGGAAAGTCTTTCATCATCTTCCCTCGTCACGGCATCTTCAACGGCCTGCAGAACATTGCCGTCTGCAGCAATTCCCATGACCGGCACTTTTTCAAACAGCGTATGGTACGGATACGCCTGGCGCATCAGTCTTCTTTCCACTGTCTTTTCCATCAGACCTCTGTTCTTTTCCACTGATGAAGGGGCAAGACCGCAGGCAATCTGATGAGAAATGATTCTTGACAGCTGTCCCTTTGAAACAAGGGCACAGGGAGAAAGCATATCCTTCAGAGGATTGCCTTCATACATCATGTCTTCCAGAATATCAAGCACCTGGTCCACTGCTCCATCGCCATCCGCTTCAAATGCAACCCCGCTGTTGAAGTGATTGGCCAGCGTCGCCAGCATTTCCATATCCTTGTCGATATAATGAAGCACTCCGTATACGCCGGCCTTGTCCTGATAGGGCTGCGTTAAAGCAGCCGTATGGCTGATCAAGGAACCATCAGCTCTGATCTTCAGTCGGCCGATGGCAAGATTGTAGTTTTCAACAAATTCCGTATAGCCTTCATCAAGAAAGGCGGCATATTCCTTCGCATTGCGGAAGGTGCAGTCTTCCAGTACATGCAGAGGAAGCTTCTGCTGGTAAGCCAGCTGTTCCAGCATAGTCAGAGGTGCCTTGTAATCCTTTGACATCACGGCAAAGTCATCACTGACAGCAGTTGTCACACCATGTACCGGCCCGTCCTCACAGCCGCGCAGGAATGTTTCCTTCAATATATTCAGATCGTCCACCGCCAGATAGTCATGTACATACTGCATGCCTTCATGGGTGAGAATGCCTCTGTTTCCTTCTTCCTCACTGTCAAGATCCGGATCTGCCTTCTCCAGTGCCCTGCTGTTGAGAACTGCCAGGTTCAGATCCTCAGAAAAGACAATGACCGGCTTTTCATTGGTGATTTCATCCAGTACAGTTCTTTCCAGTTCTCCTTCAAAAAGATCCGGACGGTAATCCCAGGCAATGATCTGCTGCTGATCAAGATATTTCAGCAGTTCGCGCCTGACCTCCGGTATGGTTCTTACACTGCTTAAGGAAATGGCTCTTTTATGTCTGCCCCTTTCCAATAGATTCATGCCTCCGGCAATAAATCCAGGCATGACATACATGCCCTTGCAGTCAATGGTTTCATCCTGCCAGCCAAGCTTCTGACTGATCTCTTCATCGCTGCCGAACTGTACAAACCTGCCTTCATCCACAAGAAATGCCGTATCCTGACGGCCGTGTATTCTGCAATTGATATAACCCTTCATATCCAGTCTCCGTGAGGCATATTATAGCATGTTGCACCTGAAAACAAAGAGAAGATGCCTTAACAGCATCTTCTCTTACATGCTTTCTACAGCTAAAGCGGCAGAGCCTGCAATGATCGGCAGATTGCCATTTCTCATTCGCAGGGCATCAATCAGCTTCTTTTCATCCTGAGCATTTTTCAATGAAGAAAATAAGCAAGGAATCCAGGCAATTTATTGCAGGGAGGAATTGCTTTCTTTTTCTCTTTCCGGGGAATGATCACCGCCTTTGCCATCATACTGGTTCTGAATATAACGTTTGATAGTTT
>ONOV01000210.1 GCA_900319505.1 uncultured Erysipelotrichaceae bacterium | reverse complement strand
AGAGCATATCACCATATCAAGGAAAAGAACGCAAAGGAAATGATGGCTAATGAGAAGAAAGAAGATGCTTGAACGAGCATCTTTTTCTTTTTCCCGCTATAATCATGTCACGGAGTTCTTTATGAAGTGGTATCAGCAGAAATATGTTTCACACCGGGACTGGATCCTGGACAATCTGGATAAGCTTGGCATGAGCCCACAGGAGACGGTCATTGTCATGCTGATTGATTTTATGAATGAACATGATATGACGGTGACGCTGCCGGATCTGATGCAGAAAACGGGTATGACAAGTGACGAGGTCAACAGTGTGATTTCGGTGCTGTGTTCCAAGAAGTATCTGGATATCAAGGCAGGCAGCGGCAGTATCCGCTGGGTGCTGGATGGTCTTTTTGAAACGGATACAGCCAGGGAGACACTGGTCACGGACCGCTCGCTTGTGGAGCTGTTTGAAGAAGAGTTCGGCCGGCCGCTTTCCCCTAATGAAATGGAAAAAATCAATGAATGGAACCGGGATAATGAGAAGAAGCTGATTATCTTTGCTTTACGAGAAGCCAGTGCCTACGGCAGGCTGAACTTCCCCTACATTGATAAAATCCTGTATACATGGAAAGAAAAGGGGATTACGGCAGATAAGATTGAAAGTGAGCTTGAAAAGGAATGACAACAGAAGAAATACTGAATCATCTGGATGAGCTGTTTCCTGAGGCAAGATGTGAGCTCATCCATCATAATAATTATGAGATGGCTGTAGCCGTTGTGCTCAGCGCTCAGACAACCGATGCTTCGGTCAATCGGGTGACACCGGGTTTATTTGCCAAATATCCGGATGTGTATGCGCTGGCGGAAGGAAATCCCGATGAAATTGCGGCGTGTATCCGCTCGCTTGGCCTTTACCGCAATAAGGCAAGGCAGATCAAAGCCATGGCTCAGGGGATTGTGGAACGGTTTGATGGTGAAGTGCCTTCCACGATGAAAGAGCTGACAACATTACCCGGGGTTGGCCGCAAGTGTGCCAATGTCATCATGAGTGAGTGTTTCGGCAAGCCGGCAATGGCAGTGGACACCCATGTCAACCGCATCGCCAAGCGGCTTGGCTTAGCCAAAGCGGTTGATTCCCTGGAAGATGTGGAGCGCAAGCTGAAGCGTAAAATACCACGGGACAGATGGATCAAAACGCATCATCAGATGATCTTCTTCGGCCGCTATCTGTGTCACAGCCGCAGTCCGGCCTGTGAGAAGTGTCCGTTTACAGACTTCTGTCTATATCGTAAAGGCAAGGCAAAGTAAAAAGGAATCATGTGCGTGCATGATTCCTTTTTAATTGCTTCAGTCCTCAATGACCGTAACGACGGCGGAAGCCAGCTGGCTTCTGGTAAAGGCCCGGCCGGTCACATCCTGTCCATTGAGCGTTACCGTTACAGAACCGACTTCGCCGGAGCCGTTGGTATGCTCTTCTGAGATCCTTGACAGGGTGATGCCGTTTTCCGACAGCCATTCTCTGATTGTTTCATAGGTACCTTCCAGCGGCAGCGTGTACTTTCTTTCCGGTGTGGTAAAGGCAGTACATACCTGATTGGATGCGCCGGAAGAACTGCTGTAGCCATAATAGCCGCATACTTCTGTTTCGGTTTCCGGTTCCAGTCCTTCAATGGCTTCTTTATAATCTGAAGAAGAAGAGGAAATCTCCGCTACCTGTGAGCCGTTCTGGGATATCGTGGCTTTGTATTCAATGGCACCATATACCCAGGAATAATCAAACATCCGGTTGCCGGCGGCACTTCGTATGACATTGCCATCCGCATCCTTCAGAGAAATATCCTTGGTATGGGAGGCAACCGCTGTCCTGGATTCATCCGGATAAGCTGCCCAGGTGAAGGAAACTGTATTTTCATCATCGGCCATCTGGGCACTGAAGGAAGAAAGATCTTCCACGGAAGAAGGACTCTGCGGTTCGGCCAGTGATGCTTTATCTTTCTTTACATAGCCGGTTGCGACATATTCAGAAGGCATGTTTTCAATGGTTTTCACGTAAGGGAAGACACCCTTGATATGCGTAATCTGTACAACGTCGGAAGGCTGTTCATAGTCTTTCGGCGTACTGCTGCTGTACAGGGCATCCAGAATATCCGAACAGACATGTCCTGATGTATTCAGAGAATACCAATATCCTGAGATATAGCTCTGTACGCCGGATTCAGCCTTATCAAAGCCGGTCCAGCAGGCGGTTGTGTATTCACTGGTGGAACATACGGTCCAGTGGTCTTTCATGGAACCTTCCGGAATGCCGTACTGGGTGCCGTCGCTGCCCCAGTCGGATGTACCGGTTTTGGCATATGTCTTATAATCACGCTTCAAGAGCTGGGCATTGTTTTCGTAAGGGGAATTGACTACATCATTCTCCAGATACGCCGCCAGCCATGCGGCACCTGCCGACAGGCACTTCACCGGCTGATAGGCATCCAGTTCACTGACCGTGATCGGATCCTGACGGCCGGAACGGTATGT
>ONOV01000211.1 GCA_900319505.1 uncultured Erysipelotrichaceae bacterium | reverse complement strand
GGTTCTCTGTCTCTGTACTGATAGATGACAAACCATCCGGCTTCATGGAAGGAGGCAATACCATGGAGCCCGTCGGCGACACAGATTGTATGCATCATGGTTCAGCGTCCGAAAAGACCTTTCTTCTGATATGTTTCTGAAGTCAGCCCCCGGTAGTGATACCCGGTAGCGTCTATCGCACTCTTCAGAGTATCTTCTGAAACAGGCTCTTCACTTAGGAAGACAGCGATGCCTTTCTTATGGTTTGCCCTGATCTTCTTAGCTTCAGGGAAAGTCTTGCGGATGACATCTGTAATATGTGCTTCACACATACCGCATGCCATGCCATCAATCTTCACTGTATTCTCAATCATTTTCTACTTCCCTTCTTCCTGATGGTCTGCTTTGTCCCTTCCAGGCATATACCGATCAGAACACCTGTCGCAGACCCGATGACAGCCGCAGAGATATCAGCCATTGCCGTTCAGCCTCTTTTCTTCATCCAGTTCCTTACGAATCTGATCGAATGGTATCTTTGAGGCCAGGTTACAATGACCGCTGCATCCGCTGTCACCGCATATTTCACACTGTCCATGCTTATGCGTATAGCAGACTGCTGATATGAAGAGAACAAGAACAATTCCTGCAATCAGAATCGTTGATATCATACTGCTTTACCTCACTTATTTATTCAAGCTTCAGCACCTGCAGTCTTCAGCCTGCCTGAGAAATCAGGCTGCGGTCTGAAGATGTAATACAGAGCAATGACAGCCAGCACAATTGCTGCAACCGTACCTGCATTGAATACACCTTCTGTAAACCACATACCGAACTGATAATACCAGAGTGCCAATACATAACCGACAAGCATCTGGAAGCCGACTGTGATCCAGCCCCACTTGCGGGAGCCCTGCTCACGGAATGCTGTAGCGATAGCAACCATGCATGGTGCATCGAATACGTTGAACAGCAGGAAGCTCATGCCGACAATAGCAGAGTTGTTGAACATGACACGGATTGCATCGGCAGCAGCTGTACCTTCTTCACTTGAAGCATGTGCCAGCATCGCAAGGGTTGATGTTGCCTGTTCCTTGGCGACTTCAGCAGAGATGGAAGCGACAGTGCCCTGCCATGAACCAAAGCCCAGCGGCACAAAGATCCAGTGCAGACCTTCACCGATATAACGCAGGAAGGAATGGTCAATATCGTCCATCAGGAATCCGGCAGGACCGAAGTGCATCAGAACCCAGATGACAATGCACATAGCAAAGATAATCGTACCAGCCTTGATGATGAAAGCTTTCGCTCTCTCCCAGACATGAATACCTACACCCTTCAGCGTCGGAATATGATAAGCAGGCAGTTCCATAACAAACGGTGCCGGCTCACCCGCAAAGGCACGTGTCTTCTTCAGGGCAATACCGCCAAGAACAACAATGGCAAGACCCAGGAAGTACATGGAAGGTGCTACCCATACGGAACCCGGGAAGCAGACCATCGTCATCATGGCGATGATTTCTGTCTTGGCACTGCATGGCATGAAAGTGGAAAGGATGATTGTCATTCTTCTATCTTTCTCGTTTTCAATCGTACGGGAAGCCATGATTGCCGGTACACCGCAGCCGGTACCGATCAGCATCGGAATGAAAGACTTTCCGGAAAGGCCGAATCTTCTGAACAGACGGTCCATAATGAAGGCTACACGAGCCATATAACCGGAATCTTCCAGCAGTGACAGGAAGAAGAACAATATCAGCATCTGCGGTACGAAACCTAATACTGTACCGACACCGCCTATGATACCGTCAACTAACAGCGACTGCAGCCAGGGAGCACAGTGAACTGCTTCCAGGCCCGCATTGGCACCATTGGTGATCCATGTACCGAACAATGTGTCATTAGTCCAGTCGGTCAGCCATGTACCGACAGTAGTAACACCAATGTAGTAGACAACCCACATGATGCCGGCAAAGATCGGCAGTGCCAGCCATCTGTTGGTAACGATCTTATCGATTTTATCAGATGCAGTCAGCTCATCCTTGCCCCTGCCTTTGACAACAGTATGTGAGATCAGATCCTGAATGTAGATATAACGCTGGTTGGTAATGATACTTTCGGCATCATCATCCATCTCTTTCTCACAATCCTTGATATGACCTTCAATATGTGCCTTCTGCTCAGCATTCAGATGCAGCGGTTCAATTGCCTTTTCATCTCTTTCAAAGCACTTTACGGCAAACCAGCGCAGCATCTTGGGATCACACTGATCCTGAATGCTCTCCTCAATATGAGCAATCGCATGTTCTACACTTCCCGTAAATACATGCGGCAGCTCTGCCTGTCTGCCTTCCTTCGCCGCTTCCAGCGCCATCTCAGCTGCCTGTTTAGTTGATTCACCATGCAGAGCACTGATCTCGATAATCCTGACACCAAGTGCCTTGGCAAGACCATTAATGTTGATCTTTGCACCGTTCTTCTTGACCAGATCCATCATATTGACTGCCAGCACCATCGGCAGACCGATTTCCGCCAGCTGGGTTGTCAGATACAGGTTTCTTTCAATGTTTGTACCATCAATGATGTTCAGGATGACATCCGGCTTCTCATTGACCAGGTAGTTACGGGAAACAACCTCTTCCAGTGAATACGGACTCAGTGAATAAATACCCGGAAGGTCCTGAATAATGACATCAGGATGTCCCTTCAGTCTGCCTTCCTTCTTCTCTACAGTAACACCCGGCCAGTTGCCGACATACTGTGTCGAACCGGTCAGATCGTTGAACAGTGTTGTCTTGCCGCAGTTCGGGTTGCCGGCAAGCGCGATCTTGATTTCAGCCATGCTTTTCACCTTTCTTCTTATGCCATTTCCAGAATGTCCGCATCTTCCTTACGGATGGAGAGTTCGTATCCTCTGACCGTTACTTCGATCGGATCTCCTAAAGGCGCGACCTTTCTGACATAAATCTCAGTTCCCTTGGTAATGCCCATATCCATGATTCTTCTCTTGAGAGCACCAGTGCCATGGATTTTCACAACTGTTGAAGTTTCACCTACTTTTACATCTCTTAATGTCTTCATGTTTCCATCTCCCTTTTACTTTCTGCTCACAGATTCACCATGATTCTGCGGGCCATATCAGCGGTAACTGCCAGTCTTGTCTCACGGCAGCTGACAATCAGATTTCCTTTTCCCGGAGCAGATACCACCTGTACTCTGGCCCCTTCTGTAAACCCGAGGTCTTCCAGATGTTTTCTCACTTCAAGCGTTCCATTGACTTTGATCACAATACATGTATCTCCGCCCTTCAGGAATGACAGCGGCATCATAGAATCATCTCCTTCTTTGTGTTAGCTTTATCTAACTGCAAACAGTTTATTCTTTGTAAATGATATTTGTCAACCTTAAGTTTAACTTTCATTCTTTAAAATATCTTGTTGCAATTATAATTAGACTGATTTAATTTAATTCTGTAAATCATTCAAGGAGAGCAGAAATGTCTGGAAGAAAATCAGAAAAAACAACTGAGGATTATCTGGAAGCAATCCTGATCATCCGGGAAGAAAAGGGCTATGCAAGAGCTGTAGATCTGGCGCATTTTCTCAAGATTACCCCGCCTAGTGTTTCCTATACAACAAAGCGGCTGAAGGAACAGGGACTGGTCACCAGTGATGATGCGGGTATGCTTTTACTGACCGACAACGGCATGAAGATTGCCGAAAAGATCTATGAAAGACATGTGGTTCTGACAAAGATGCTGACGGGGATCGGCGTCAGTCAGAAAACAGCGTCACAGGATGCCTGCCGGATGGAACATGATATCAGTGATGAAACATTCCGCTGCATCCGAAGCCATATTGGCAATCTGTAAATACAATTTCGTTATATATGGTTTATTTCGGCAACACTTATTATTTTGATGTTTATCACGCCTCACTCCTTATGCTGCAGTGATAACAGATCTATTGCAGACATATCACACAGGTCAACAGGAAGAAGTCAATATCATATGAGTGCCTGGAAAGGTGTAAGGCTGGCTGCCTATGGTTTTCTGCTTAGTACTGCCGGAAGACAATACAGCCTGCATCCAGCATGAACATGAACTGGGCCATAAAGTTGTCATGATCGTAGACGTGATCAATGATTCCCCTTCCCTGTCCGCGGCAGATATCGGCATTGCCATTGCCCTTCACAGCATGAATAATCTGCTGCCGCAGCTAGAGATCGCATAGAAAACCGGCATCTGATCTGTTTCAGATGCCGGTTTTTCTATACCCTGTACGCTTTGATCGAACCATCCAGGTATGCTTTGAAAGCCGCATGGGCACCGCCTTCAAAGGCATAGCAGATGATGTGATGTGCTTTCAGCTCATGCAGGGCTTTCGGCCCGAAGCCCCGGGCAATCACAACATCGGTTTTCATCTTCACCAGGGTATCAATGGCCGCCTCGGTCTGATGATCCGAGATCGACAGCATATTCTTACGTCTCTGCTTATGTTCAATCACACTGTGAAACTCAAAATATTCACACTGTTCAAAGTAAGGTATATAGCCTCCGCCATTGAACGCCACTGCCACAAAAACCGTACGCGGTGTTTTCGTCAGTACAATCTTTTCATTTTT
>ONOV01000215.1 GCA_900319505.1 uncultured Erysipelotrichaceae bacterium | reverse complement strand
TCCGTATCCATCAGATCATCACCGACAAACACCATATCGATATCCGCATTATCATGACACAGCTGGCCGAATGCATCGCCGCCTTTTGTATAATCATCATAATCAAATGACGGTCCCAGCCTTTTCTGCAGAAGCTCATGTCTTTCCTGTCTGCTGTCAATTATGGCAATCCTTCTCTGCTTCACTTCCATTGTCATTTTCGTATTGCTTTCGTGTAACTTTTATTCTACAGGAAAGCATATATAAAAAGAAAGAGGACCATGCAGTCCTCTCAGAAATTAATTCAAAGCTGTATAAGTGAGATAACTTCCGTCATCCGCAACCCACATGCCTTCACCGATTCTGTACCAGGTGTAGTCGGCAGACTTGAATACACCATAGACATCATATGTCTCACCCTGATATACCGTCCCGACCTGTTCACTTGACGCATCATGATTGCTTCTGACATTAACCGCTTCCAGCTGAATCTGTACATTGCCTACCGCTGTATCCGTACCTGTTTCCGTACCGGCAATCAGACCTTCAGTCGGAGCCGCAGATACAGTTGCTTCAGGTGTGGCTGCTGCTGTGCTTTCAGGTGCAGCCGTAGCGACAGGTGTCGTATTTTCATACGGCTGCTGAATATCCTTGCCGGTGATGTTTTCAAGTGCTGTCACAAGACGGGTAGTGCCTGGAATGGAGTAGAACAGATCCTGGTCTACTTTATAGATTCCGAATAACAGGGCACCGAAGACCGCCAGAATGATGATCAGGATCAGAATGATCTTGAGTACGATATGACTCTTATGACGCTTTCTGCGTCCCTTCTTATCATAGTCGTAGTCATCATAGCCTTCATCATCATCGTAGTCGATATCATCCTCATCTTCGTCTTCTTCCTCGACAGGCTGCGGCTTTGCTTTTCTGCGCTTTTCCTGACGCTTGAGAGGCTTGGCAGACTCAAATGTTTCATCAACCGGCTCAGACTTTTCTTCTTCAGCTGCGGGTGTTTCCTGCTTTGCAGCAGGCGGTGTGCCGTTGCTGAAGGCATCTGCCGGTGTTTCTTCCTTCTTCGGCTCATCATCCAGAATCAGAGTCTCTTCTTCCGGCACTGCTTTTTCCAGTCTGGCGGAAGGATTGATGAACTCCGTCAGAGCTGTGAATTCACTGATATCGACCTTATTGTCTGTCAGCTTCTTCTTCGCATTGACAAGCAGTGTTTCCGTATCTTCTGCCGACAGTCTTAACAGAGAGGCAGCGTCCTCTACTTCCATATGATCATAGTAGCGGGCGGCTGCGGCAGCTCTTTCTGAATCACTCAGAAGATTCAATACCTGCAGCAGCTGTCTCTGACATGTCTCTTTCGAAGGGAAGGAAACATTCTCTGCCGGTCTTTCATCCAGTCTTGTATAGCGTCCCTGCGCCGTTTCCGTTTCCAGAGGCACAATGGAATCCACCGCCGTCAGTCTGACAATATTGGCCAGCCAGTCACGGAAGTCATGAATATCATTCACCGTATTAAGGCGCTTCAAAGCTTTGGCAAAACCCATACGTACAGCCATTTTGGCTTCTTCGGTATCCTTGAGATACGCACGGGCAAGGTAATACATATCATTCGTCTGCTGCTTCAGCAGTTCCTGCGCAAAAGCGGCTGATCCGCTCTTCGCCCTGGCAAACAGCAGCTGATTCTCCTGGGAATCGGGATTAAAACTCATATTCTCCACCTCCGGTAATCACTATGATACATTATACCGCATGCCGGTGCTATTTCTGTTCTTAATTTCCAAGTACTTACTTTTCCCGGGCAATTTCACGGCCTGCACCAAAAGCCTGGCCAACCTTTTCTCCTACGGTCCGATACGCATTGACAGAAGGATCAAAGGCCAGCGGATGGAACTTGCCGCAATCGATTTTCCCTTCCGTCAGTACCTCCTGCTCAGCACTGACATCCACAATATTGCCGATAATCATGCCGTCTTCATTCACCTTCCACAAAGAACATTCCACACATACCGGAAGTTCTTTGAAATAAGGTGCATGCACATGTTCTGCCATTACCTGTGTCAGCCCGGCCTTTTTCACCTTATCACTCACCTGATTGCCGGATACCATGCCGACATAATCCGCTTCTTTGACATGAGACACATCCCCGAAGGATATCGTAAAGCTCTTCTCCCGCAGAATATTCTTTGTTGTCTTATGATCATCACTCAGACACAGAAACACCTGGCTGGTGTCATAAATAC
>ONOV01000216.1 GCA_900319505.1 uncultured Erysipelotrichaceae bacterium | reverse complement strand
GTAATCCTGACCTTAACATTGTAAGTTCAAATGCTCATGACAACTCAATCAGGTCTGGATTCTTCCTGATTTCATAATAGAAAAAAATAACCGGAAACGGTTATCCCTAGAGAGAGAAACGGTATGGTTCTGAACGTTCCGTTTCTCTTTTTTCTTTTTCATACTGCCTGCGGCGGCATTCCATCAGGATCATCCTGTCTTCCCGGCCGGTGCTGATGAAATCATGATGGCGATAGGCAGCGATGGCTCTTTCATTTTCTGACAGCACTTCCAGATTGATCTCCTCCATACCAAGAGCATCAAAGGCATACTGCATCATCATGCCGATTGCCCAGGATCCAAGTCCCTTTCCTCTTTCATCCGGATCAAAGATACAGATGCGGAAAGAAGCTGTATTATCTTCACCTTCATTCAATGCCGTTTCACCAATCAGCTGTCCCTTGGGATTGAGTAATACAAACAGATGATAGCTTTCATCCTTCAGCACTCTGTCAAAGAACCCCATGACCATGGAAGGATCGCTGTAGACCGGATTGCATGTCATATGTGCCGCTTCTGCATCCAGCGGAGCATACTTCATGCAGTAGTCATACATATCCTCTTTTACGGCTGCTCTTAATACATAGCCGTTATGAATCCATCTGTTTTCCATATCGATGCCTCCCTGTCTGTCATGTCAGCGGTTGTGTGTTTGATCTATTTCAAAGAAAACGTAAAAAACAATGCCGGTTTTACGACATTGTTTATGAGTATATCTCGACTGTTTCTAATTTTCAATGTACGGCAGCCCCGTACATCAGCAGCAGCTGAGCCGGTACATACGTCTCCATCACACCCTTGAGATCCGGATTGACAAACTTCTCAAATGCCACCAGCGTATCACTGACCATGAATACCATTGAACCGATCCAGATCAACAGCCAGCTGCCTTGCGGCACAGAGCCAAGCCGCATTAAAGCTGTAAAGCTCATCAGGGTAATGAAGAACATATAGAACAGCGCATAGCCCTTGAAATCAGATGGAATATAAGATTTCAGCCGGCGGTAGACAAGAACGGCATACAGCACATAGACAGCGCCGCTCAAAAGCAGAGGACGTGGCATGAGGGAAAGATCAATTTCCTGAACGTACAGTATGCCATAGAGAATATGCCCTGCCATGAAGGAAAGGCAGCCGGCTATAAAGTACGGTTTCTCATCCCGCAGCAGAAACAGATCGCCCAGCCACCCGGCAATCATCGCCAGCATCTGCAGTATTCTGAACTCTTTGAACAGAAACGTATACAGCACCATGATCACCGGCATCAGAAGACCCTTGAACCATCGTTTCTGATGATGGTATTTCTGATAACAGTCAATCCCGGTAAACACGCCTTCCGCTGCAATCAGAACCGCAATCAGTATGGATCTCATGCTTTAAGACTCTTATAATAGTTGATCAGACAGCCCTGTACAAGAATTTCTCTTTCTTCTTCAGTCAGAGCACCTGTTTCAATATGCAGTGCTTCTGCCTTTCCATCTTTCAGTACATAAGCTTCATACGGTCTGTCTTCTTCAAGTGCCTGCTTTGCATTGACAATCAGCACATAACTGCCTTTGGCAAGCTTCTCTCCTTCCTCTGTCACAAAGGGAATCATGCCCCAGTTGATGCAGTTGGAACGATAGCGCTTGGTGGCATATTCATGGGCGAAGTTGGCTGCCCCGCCTAAAACCCTCTGGCAGGAAGCCGCCTGTTCACGGGCGGAACCGTCACCCGGCTTATTGGCATAGATGGCAGAACCGAAGTTGACAAGAGAGGGATCAAAGGCATGGCCGGCAGCTTTGAATGCCTCACATACCTGCTTCAGTTCCTCACTGTATCTGCCTTCTTTTCTGTCTCTGTCTTCCTTCTGCACGTGCTTTGCCTCAGAGACATAGACAGGATCACGTCTTGACAGGGTGAACTCAGCCAGTCTCAGCGGATTGGAACGGTAGGAAGAGGTTTCACCGCTTGGAATCAGTTCATCGGTAGTTGTGACCGGATCATCAATATGAGAGACGATCTTCACAAGCAGCGCATCGGAAAGAGATGGCTGTTCAGGCCAGTCTTTGATGTTGGGACCAAAGCGCAGAGCATAGGATTCATCTGCTCTGCCCCAGCCGTCATAGACCCGCTTTGCATAGATGGAAGAATCAAAATGCATCGGTACAATGGGCTGCGTATCTTCCGCCAGCTCATCTGCCCCCGTCAGGATACCGCCATTAGCTGCTGTTGCGGCAATGGATCTGGCATCCATCAATGCCACCCCGGCAATCTGTCCTTCATTGGGCTTGGAACCTTCCCGGTTGGGGAAGTTGCGGGTGGTATGGCGGATGGAGAATTCATGGTTGGCCGGGGTATCGCCTGCTCCGAAACACGGACCGCAGAACGCTTCTCTGACAACTGCACCGGCAGAAACAAGCGTACTGATCGTACCGTTATCTACAAGTGCCTTATAAACCGGCTGAGAGTCCGGATAGACACTCAGACGGAACTCTCCGTTACCGGTTGAAGCACCTTCAAGAATATGGGCAGCTGCGACAATATTTTCATAAATGCCGCCGGAACAGCCGGCAATGACACCCTGATCAATATGGATCTGCCCCTTCTCATCCACATGATCCTTCAGATGCATTTCCACTTTTCCATTGAGCTGCCGATCAGCTCTTTCTTCCGCTTCAGAGAGATACTTCAGCGGATCTTTCTTCAGCTCTTTAATGGAAAGGGCAAAGCTTGGATGCATCGGCAGGGCAATCATACTGTCAATTGCAGAAAGATCCAGCATGATGCAGCGGTCATAATATGCCCCTTCTTCCAGCGACAGCTGCCGGTAGGCATCCTCTCTGCCATGGTCTTTGAAATAGGCATGAGTTGTCTCATCCGTTGTCCAGATGGAAGAAAGACAGGTTGTTTCAGTTGTCATGACATCAATGCCGTTACGGAAGTCCTGGGAAAGCGATGCCGCACCGGGACCGGCAAATTCCATGACTCTGTTTTTCACAAAGCCATCGGCGTATGTTGCCCCGACTAAAGCAAGCGCTACATCATGGGGGCCGATGCCGGGCCTGACTTTACCTGTCAGATAAACAAGTACAACCTCAGGCCGGGCAATATCATAGGTCTGTCCGACAAGCTGCTTGGCCAGTTCGCCGCCGCCTTCTCCGATGCCCATCGTACCAAGAGCACCATATCTGGTATGGGAATCAGAGCCCAGAATCATCCTGCCGCAGCCGCTCATCATTTCACGGTTATAGCTGTGAATCACCGCAAGGCAGGGCGGCACATAGATGCCGCCGTACTTATGGGCGGCACTTAAGGCAAACTGGTGGTCATCCTCATTGATCGTGCCCCCTACCGCACATAACGTGTTATGGCAGTTAGTCAGCACATACGGCATGGGAAACTTCTTCATGCCGGAAGCACGGGCTGTCTGGATGATGCCGACATAGGTAATATCATGGGAAGTCAGTGAATCAAAGCGGATATGAAACATGCCTTCTTCATGTCCGGTATCATGGGCGGACATGATTCTGTAAGCGATGGTCTTTTTTCTGCCCTCTTCTGTCTTTTCTCCCTTTACCGGCTTTCCATTTCGAATGATGACGCCGCTGTTGATCTTTTCCATATCAGCCAAGCCTTTCTATCACTGCCTGCGTAAATTCTTTTGTACCGGCCTTTCCGCCGATATCACATGTGGTATGTTTTCCTTCCGCAATGACCCCGTCAATGGCACTGTTCAGCCGCTCAGCCTGTTCCTTCATGCCGTGATCATTCAATAACATCGCAAAGCTCATGAGAATGGCCGAAGGATTGGCTTTGTCCTGTCCGGCGATGTCCGGGGCAGAGCCATGTACCGCTTCATAGATGCGTACATCATCACCGATGTTGGCGCTTGGCGCAAAGCCGAGACCGCCAACCAGTCCCGCACACAGATCACTGACAATATCACCATACAGATTCTCCGTCACAATTACATCAAACTGAGAAGGATCCGTCACCGTCTTCATACAGAACGCATCCACCAGACAGCTGTCTGCCTCAATGTCCGGGAACTTCTGGGCCACTTCCTTGAAGCAGCTCAGAAACAGTCCATCCGTCATCTTCATGATGTTTGCCTTCTGCACGCATGTTACCTTGCGGCGATGATTCTTTCTGGCGTATTCAAACGCGAATTCAAAGATACGTACGGAGGCGGCTCTGGTGATGAGCTTGATGCCGTGCGCAGTATCATTGTCATACATGTATTCAATTCCCTTGTACAGATCTTCACTGTTTTCCCTGATGATGACCATATCCACATCATCATACCTTGTCTTCAATCCCCTGATGGAATGAACCGGTCTTAAATTGACATAGGTGCCGAACTGCTGTCTCAGCATGACATTGATGGAACGGAAACCCGTACCGATCGGGGTTGCGGTCGGCCCCTTCAGGGCAATACCATACTCTGCGATGGCATCCATCAGTCCATCCTCCACCAGCTTTCCGTTGGATGCATAGTATTCACTGCCGGCATGGTAAGTATGCCATGTCATATCCAGCTTCATTGCGTCTGATACTTCTTTGACACTTTCCACGATTTCAGGTCCGATCCCGTCTCCGGGAATTAATACAATATCCATTTCAGAAACCTCGCTTCCGTTTTCTATTCTACAATGAAAAAAGCACTTTCTCTACTTTGTGTAAGAAATGTATATGATTTTCTGTAAAACTTTGCATTATTCTCTCTGTTAACGTAAAATGGTCTTTAACAAGGAAGTGATGAGATGATATATCCTGATACCAAACAGCTTTCACGTGCTCAGCTGAAAATTCTTTGCGACGATTACCGCCGCAATAACCATATTGATACGGAAGCCGCAGATGCCCTTGGCGTCAAAAGAGGACTGCGCAATCCGGATGGTACAGGCATCCTGGCCGGTGTGACAAACATATGCGATGTCATCGGCTATACAAGAGATGAGAATAACAATATCCTGCCGCGGGAAGGCAGACTGATCTACCGCGGCATTGATCTCAATGACATTGTAAATGAAGCTGTAAAGAAAGACAGATTCATGTTTGAAGAAGTCGTGTGGCTGCTGCTGCTTGGCAGTCTGCCGACCAAAGATGAGCTGGAAATGTTCCAGTCCATTCTGGAAACCCATCGTGAACTGCCGGACGGCTTTGCGGAAACCATGATCATGTCCGCTCCTTCCCCTAACGTCATGAACAAGATGGCCCGTTCTGTTCTTGCCATGTATGCCTATGACGAACATGCCGAAGATACTTCACTTGAAAACATTGTCAGACAGTCGGTTAACCTGATAGCCGAACTGCCGACCATGATGGTCTATGCCTATCAGACATACCGTCATGTCTACCAGCATAAATCCATGTACTTCCATTATCCGGTGCACGGCCAGTCCACGGCTGAACACGTCCTGTCCACCTACCGGCGGGATCAGCACTTCACCCATGAAGAAGCCAAACTGCTGGATCTCTGTCTGATCTGCCACGCCGACCACGGCGGCGGCAATAACTCCACCTTTGCCGACCGTGTCCTTTCTTCCACCGGCACGGATACCTACAGCGCCATCGCCGCCTCCATCTGTTCCCTTAAAGGTCCCAAGCACGGCGGTGCCAATCTCAGAGTCATGAACCAGCTGGATACCCTGCTGGCAAGCGGCGTCGATCCTGGTTCTGACGCATCTGTCAAAGAGGGGCTTCGCAAAATCATGCATAAACAGCTGGGCGATGGATCAGGCCTCATTTACGGCATCGGCCATGCGGTCTATACCAAGTCCGATCCAAGGGCCCAGATTCTCAAGAACAACAGTGCGCATCTGGCTTCCATATCCGGCCATCAGAAAGAATATGATCTGCTGTGCATGATCGAAAAGCTTGCCCCGGAAGTCTTCAAAGAAGAAAAAGGACATGCCCGCAATACCTGTGCCAATGTCGACCTGTTCTCCGGTCTGATCTACCGCATGCTCGGGATTGATGAGGTGCTGTACACCCCGATCTTTGCCATTGCCAGAATCGGCGGCTGGTGTGCCCACCGCATGGAAGAGGTCGAATTCTCCAACCGTATCATCCGTCCGGCCTACCGTTATGTCGGCGACAGGCATGTACCGTATGTTCCATTGGAAGAAAGAAAAGACAATAACTGATAACTGAAAATCCTGTCTTCTTTTAAGAGGACAGGATTTTCATCATGGAGCAAGAAAAGCAGGATGCGTCTGATTACATCCTGTTTCTGTTTATGCGGCTGTTTTCTCATTCATGTAGCGGGAGAACAGTTTCAGTCCTTCTGCCATACGCTCGGGATCACGGGTCAGGCCAAACCGCAGATGATTCTCACAGTCAAAGCACCATCCCGGCACAAAGAACACGCCATATTCACCCAGCAGTTCTTCACTGACAGTCCGGGAATCCACCGGAATATCATACTTCAGAAAACATACCGTTCCTTCTTCGGGAAACTGCACATGGGCGCGCTTCTCTGTTACCAGCCACTGCTTTACAGCTTCTATGTTTGTCTGAATAATATGACGGCTGCGGGCCAGTATTTCATCCTTATGGCAAAGCGCTGTCAGGCCCATGGCATCTGATAGAGGACCGGTTGAGATGAGGGAGTAATCTCTTCTGCAGTTGATGCGCTCAATCAGTTCAGGATCAGCCTTGATCCAGCCCAGACGCAGTCCGGCAAGGGAAAACATCTTGGAAAAAGAATCCGTTGCGATGCCCTTTTCATAACGGTCTGAGATGGAAGGAGATTCAAAGTCACGATACACTTCATCACACAGAATCCAGGCTTCACTTTCACGGCATCTGCATATCAGAGCTTCCATGAATGATGCTTCAAAGCGGATGCCGGTCGGATTGTTAGGATCATTGATCAGAACCATCTTCGTATTTGGCTTCCACGCTTTCAGTACATCCTTCATGTCCGGCTGCCATCTGTTCTCTTCATAAAGAGGAAGAACAGACACTTCACAGCCGAAAGACTGCGGCAGACGGATGAACTGTTCATAGCCGGGCATGAAGGCAATGACATGATCCCCTTTTTCAAGAAGAGTTTCCATCACCAGTTCATTGGCCTGAGAACAGCCGGCCGTCATGGTCAGACTGTCTTCCTTCCCCGTTTCATAGAGCTTCAGAATTTCCCGTTTCAGTCTGGTATCTCCGGTAATCGTGCCATAGTCAAGCGGCATATCCTTCAGGATGCCTTCTTCATCCATGGCCAGGATTTCAGAAAGCTTCAGCGGCTCCACACAGGTATCAGTGAGGTTATAGACCGCTTTCTGTTCGTGGTCTGTCATCCACTGTTCGGTTTTGAAGTAAGGCAGTTTCATAATTCAATCATAGAACACTTTGCTTAAGAAGTCTTTCGCTCTTTCACTCTGCGGGTGATTGAAGAATTCTTCCGAAGTATTCTGTTCCACAATCTGTCCATCCGCCAGGAACACAACCCGGTCTCCTACCTTGCGGGCAAATCCCATTTCATGGGTAACAACGACCATGGTCATTCCCTGTCTGCCAAGATCCACCATAACATCCAGAACTTCCTTGATCATTTCCGGATCAAGAGCAGATGTCGGCTCATCAAACAGCATCATCTCCGGATTCATGCATAAGGCTCGTGCAATGGCAACACGCTGCTTCTGGCCGCCGGAAAGCTTGGATGGAAAGGAATCTCTCTTTTCCGCCAGGCCTACCTTGGCAAGATATTCCATGGCTGTCTTCTCCGCTTCCGCCGGTGTCTTTTTCAGAACCGAGATCTGCGCCAGCGTACAGTTTTCCAGTACGGTTTTATTGTTGAAGAGATTGAAATGCTGGAAGACAAAGCCCATCTTCTTGCGCTGGGCCGCAAACTGTGCCTTGTTCTTACGATCCATCTTCACCCCGTCAATCCATATTTCACCTGAATCCGGTGTTTCCAGACCATGAATACAGCGGCACAGTGTGGATTTACCGGAACCGGAAGGGCCGATCAGGCATACGATTTCACCATTGTTAACAGTAAGATTAATGTCTTTCAAAGCATGGAGCTGCCCGAAATACTTATTCAGATTCTTAACCTCAATCACTTGCGGACATCCTCCTTTCAACACGCTTTGACAGCCATGACGCAAAGATCGTCATGACAAGATACATGATGGCCGCCATAATCAGCGGATCCAGATAGTCATAATAGCGCTTTCCGAGTACCTGCGCACTGTACAGCAGTTCCAGGGCACCGATATTGGAGATCAGAGAACTGTCCTTGATCAGGGTGATGAACTCGGAAACCAGCGGCGGTATGATGCGCTTGAATGCCTGCGGCAGGATGATTTCCTTCATCATGGTGTGATAGCCGATACCAAGCGTTTCACACGCTTCCCACTGGCCTTTATCCACACCCTGAATACCGGAACGGATCAGTTCGGTCTGATAGGCGCCTGAGTTGCATGACAGAGCAATCAGACCGACCGCATACGGATCTGCCTGCATGCGGGTTCCGGTAATTCTCTGATAGATGACCGGTACACCAAGATAGAAGAACAGAATCTGTAAGAGCATCGGGGTGCCGCGGAACAATTCAACATAGATGTTGGCGATGACATGCAGGATTCTGGAATGGGACAGCTTGGCAGCCGCAAACAGGATACCGATCAGGGCTCCGATCACAACGGCTCCAAGGGCAAGAAGAAGCGAATTCTTCGCTCCTCTTAACATGAACTGCAGATTTTCAGCGGTAAAAATATCACTCATTACTGTGCGTCTCCAGTGGCAGCAGCAGTAGCTTCAGCTGTAGAACTGGAATCGGTGTTGGCAAACCACTTCTCTACCATCTTCTCTTTATCATCAGAATCATTGAATGCCTTGATGGCCTTATTGACTGCATCCATGAGTTCAATGTTGCCTTCCTTGGCAATGACATAGTTTTCTTCTTCCAGCAGCTTTTCATCCAGAATCTTGTAATCGCCTGTTGCAGCATACTGTTTGGCTACCGGCTCATCCATGATGACCGCATCAAGAGAATTTGCCTTCAGAGATGCCATGGCGACACCCATATCCTCAATGGCCTGTACCTGGGCGCCTTCAATATCATTGGCACATGTTTCACCGGTTGTACCAAGCTGGGCACCGATCTTCTTGCCTTTGAGATCATCTTTGGTTGTGATATCGGAATTCTTGTTGACAAGTACGACTTCAGCAGAATCGAAGTAAGGGTCGGAGAACAGTACCTTTCTGTCCTTATCATAGGTGAAGCCGGAAATACCGAGATCTACCTGATCTGCCTGAATGGCACTGATGATCGTATCAAAGGACATCTGACTCCAGGTAACCTTGTAGTTATAGCCATTCTTATTCAGATAATCAAACAGCCAGTTGCCCATGTCGATATCAAAGCCGACCATATCCTCATTATCCAGAGATTCATACGGCGGATAGTCAGGAGAAGTACCGATAATGACTTCTACCGGCTTGCCGGATGCCTTGTCGGCAGCAGCAGTGCTTGAAGAGGATGCGGCTGAAGATGAGCCGCAGCCGGTCAGAGACAATGCCATGACGCAGGATAATACAGCAGATACAGATTTAGTGAACTTCATAACTTTTTTCCTCCCTCAGGTTACCTGAAACAAAAAGCCGTCTTTGGACTTACATCCAGAGACGACAGATCATCGCGGTACCACACTGGTTATCAGTACTTTATACTGATCCCTCATCCTTAACGCAGATTCACGTGTCTCACTACTCAATTCACGAGACCTTCTCCCGGACGCGCTTCACCATACCTCCCCTGCTGTACTCTCACCGCTGTACAGCTCACTGTGAAGTTCCTTACGGCTACTCTTCCGTTCTTTGAAGTTACCCTAAGTTTACGTAGTGTCTCTCTGGATGTCAAGAAAACTTTTCAATTTTCTGTAAATATTTTCAATAAAACTCTGCTCAATGAAAATTTTCAGTTGATACGGGAACACTCCTTTCCCTCCAGATAATTTCTGAAGTTATCCACTGCCAGATCAATGGCCCGCAGCCTTGCCTCTTTCATAAGCCAGGCAATGTGGCCGGTCACAACCGCATGCGGTGCTTCAAGCAAGGGGGAACCATGAACCGGCGGCTCTTCTTTCAATACATCCAGACCTGCCGCCCTGACCTTTCCCGTTTTCAAGGCATCGGCCAGCGCTTCTTCATCCACCAAGGACCCTCTGGCTGTATTGATGAGAATCACACCGTCTTTCATCATGGCAATGGTTTCAGCATTGATCAGATTTTCAGTTTCATGCGTTCCCGGCAGATGCAGGCTGATCACATCCGAAACGCGCAGCACTTCTTCCAGACCTGCCTGCTCAATAAACTGATACGCTGCATCATGTTTAACGTGCCGGCTGTATCCCATCACATGCATCCCGAAGCCCTGTGCCATCTTTGCCATTTCAAAGCCGATCGCCCCGAGGCCGACAATTCCGATTGTTTTCCCATACAGTTCAATCTGTGGTGTCCGCGCTCTTGAATAGGCATAGGCACTGGCTGGATTCGACCAGTCTGTTTTTGCAATCCGTTCTGCTTCAAATGAGATATGATGGCATGTTTCCAGCAATAGAGCAAATGCATATTCTGCAATCGTATGCGAACCGTATACGGTATTGGTCACCGTCACTCCATAGCGGCGGGTCAAGGCAGCATCAAATGCTCCCCAGCCATGGGCCAGTACGGCAATGTATTTGAGTCTTGGATGGCTTTTGAAAAACGCTTCATTCAGAAGATCTCCGCTTACCCATACGCCAAAAGCCGCATCCGCGTCACCGCAGGCTTCCCCCATCTCTTCAGTGCCTGCTTCCACCGGAATTTCCTGATAGACAATCTCATCCACACCCTGAATGTCACGCAGCCGCTGCCATTGCGCTATCATTTCTTCATGCTTAAGATCCGGGGCAGCTTCAGGTTCCAGCAGTACACTGACCTTCATGCTCAATCACCCGCCATAGCCCCGACACACAGGTGCATGCGCCGTACAAACTCCTTCAGCTGTTCCATGGACGCCGCATAGGAAATACGGATATGCCCTTCCCCGGCTTTGCCGAAGGCACTGCCCGGTACCGTACCGACATGGTATCTCTGCAAAAGCATCGTCGCAAAGCCAAGCGAACTTAATCCGAACTGGGAAATATCCGGGAACAGATAGAAGGCGCCGCCCGGCATATTGACAGGGATATCCATCTCTTTCAATGCCTCACACAGATACTCGGCCCGCTTCTCATAGGCATGGCGCATTTCCACGGTTTCCTGTGAACTTTTCAATGCTTCCAGAGCTGCGTACTGTGACATGGCGGCGGCACAGGTAACGGTATTCTGATGCACCTTATACAGTTCATCGGAAATGCGTCTTGGTGCGGCCAGAAAGCCGATGCGCCAGCCGGTCATGGCATAGGACTTGGAAAGGCCGTTGATGACAATCGTACGGTTCCACAGATCATTCAATGAAGCAATGGAAATATGGCGGCGGTGATAGGTCAGTCCGGCATAGACTTCATCTGAAATGATCATGATATCCGGATGACGCTCCAGCCAGTCCGCAATGGCCTGCATTTCCCCTTCCGTCGGTACGCATCCGGTCGGATTGCAGGGATAGTTCAACAGAAGTGCCCTTGTATAGCCTGTGCATGCCTTTTCAAGCATTTCCGGGGTGAGAACAAAGTGATTCTCTGATGTGTCCATATATACCGGTACGGCCCCGCAGAAGCGGATCAATGGTTCATAGCCGAGATACACCGGCTGGGGTACCAGGATCTCATCCCCCGGCCCAAGCACAGAGCGGAAAGCCGCATCAAGCGCTTCGGTTGCCCCGCAGGTTACCATCATTTCCCAGTCCGGATCATATTCCAGCTCATATTCCCGTTTGAAATAGGCACAGGCCGCTGCTCTCAATTCCCGGATTCCATCATCCGGCGTATATTTTGTCCTGTTTTCTTCAATGGCCCGGATTCCGGCCTGCCTGATTCTTTCGGGAGTGTTGAAGTCCGGTTCGCCAAGGGTCAGATCAACGGCATCATCAAATTTTGAAACATTGCCGGCAAACTCACGGATGACAGAAGGCCGGGCAGAAGACACTCTGGTCTGAAAGTTGTAATGCATAGGCACCTCCTTACTGCAGGGAATCTCTGCACAGGGGCAGGGTGGCACAGTGAATGCCGCCGCCCAGTTTATTGATTTCGGATACATCCACAGGAATGACTTCCACCCCTGCTTTTTCAAGATTCTGACGTGTCTTTGTCCCAAAGACATTGAACAGCACCTTACCCGGCTGCAGCGTCAGACAGTTGTTGGTCAAAGGCGGATCGCTTGGATCAGTTTCAATCAGCTGATAGCCTCTGTCTTCCATTTTCTTTAAGAACCAGTGCGGCAGGATGAATGTACTGACAAGCAGCTTATCCCGATCTACCGGCACAAATGCCTCATCCAGATGAATATAGGAAGCCGGCATATCCAGTACGATCAGCTCCATATCCTG
Organism: uncultured Erysipelotrichaceae bacterium; assembly: GCA_900319505.1. Classification (GTDB taxonomy): domain Bacteria; phylum Bacillota_I; class Bacilli_A; order Erysipelotrichales; family Erysipelotrichaceae; genus Bulleidia. The sequence goes on along the minus strand of ONOV01000216.1, from coordinate 3,614 downwards.
TGCCGCCAATAACTGCCGCAGCTGTTCAATTCCTTCATCATTGACCCGCACAGATCTTGAAACAATCGCCGTATGGGCATCCAGCACACAGAACGCACCGCCTTCTACGGTTCCTCTGCCCTGGATGGCGCCAAGAATCGGAATATCTGCATCTGCCAGCACCTTCTGGGCACAGTATGTATCGCCCTGATGAAAGTACATGGCAAACCGGGTCAGAATGGCACCATGCGGTGTCATCAGCGCCACATCCCTGGCAAACGTCAGATTGGTCCAGATGCCGCTGGGATCATCCAGCCACACAATCTCAATGTCTTCTTTTCTTAATATCATTTCCAGGTTCTTGTGTTCTTCAATCATCTTTGAAAGATCCGGCTTCTCCCTGCTCTTCCAGTAGGAACGGATTCTTCCCTTTTCATTGCGCAGGATGCGGGCTCCGGCTTCTTCTTCATAAGGGGCTTCAGAAAGAGCCTCAATTTCCTTTCCGGGACGATGCAGAAGAATCCGGTGGATCTTTCCGACCGCATTATCCACACCGAAATTCTTTCCCCATACCTCGTGCCAGGCTTCATCTTCAAAGTTGTTTTCAATCCTGCTTTCATTCATGTACATCTGCAGTGTGCTCATTATCTGCTGCCTCCCTTCAGATAGAAATCAATTGTGTCCTGGATCAGTATCGGCAGAACACCGAATGTATAGGGAATATTGACCCGTTCCGTCCACTGATGGGCATCCTTGCCATAGCAGCCATAGTTGATAGCCGGAATGGACAGGGCACGCATCTGTTCCAGCGGCAGCGGATACAGCTTTTCCCAGCCGGGAAAGTTCTTTCTAAGATACTGAATTGAAGTGTCCGTATCATCCAGCTTCAGATAGCTGGAATCACTCAGCGAAGGAAAGAACTGCATCATCCGGTATCTTTCCCCGCTCTTCTTTTCCACCCCTTCGGCTATTGTATGGATCTCATCCAGCAGATTCTTTTCTTTTACGGTATTATGCGGACAGTAAGGCGGGGCATAGTACAGCACCATAACCGGTTCACTGCGGCCGGTGCAGGCCAGAAGATAACGGATGATCGCAATCGGAATTTCCCGTGCATCTGTTCCTTTCTGCTGTTCTTCCTGCAGGATGGACGCAGCTTTTTCTGCATGGTATGCATCGCTCCGCCCGGCTTCCTCCAGAAGCTCGCCATACGTTATGACTTTCGGCTCACATTCAAATGTCTTTACCTGCATGTGAGACTGATGCGTATAACGGCTGCTTTCCCGTACATTGCGCTCCAGCGCCCGGCAGAACGCCTCCTGAGCCGCCAGTTTCAACCGGGATGTCAGCTCTTCAATCGAAGCGTCATGCACAAAGTAATTGAAATAGACAAAAGCTTCCTGGGCTGTCTGTACGTTGTACCAGCTCTTGAGATCCCGGCACTTCAGTACGCTGGGCGGCATCGTGACTTCGCCATTGTATACATCGGACAGAGCAGTATTCAGATGAATGCCCCGGACCAGTTCCGATGCCAGCAATGAAGCATCAAGGCCTTCAAAGCACTGGCCGACATGGGTGACTTTGCCCCGGATATAGAAACAGGGCAGGAGTTTGCCAGCCGCTCCGGTATAGATGGTTTTGACGCGGTCACCATCATACAGCGGACAGATATAGTCCTGGTTGATGGCCAGAATATAATCAAATCCCTGTTCTTCCTTCAGCTTCAGCAATAACGGTACCGCATTCAGAATACCGGAATGCAGGTTTTCTTCCACCGGATTGAAGGAGACAAGCAGATTGCCATCCAGATCCTCAGGATGTTCACTGACATCCTTGAGAATGCCCAGGATCACAGCATCACCGCTTTTCATATCACAGGCGCCCCGCCCGAACATGTAATCACCGGAAGAGAGATCCTCCCTGACCTCTTTGCGCAGGCTGACATCATTCATATGTTCACCAAGGGCATCCGGATCAAACGCATATTTTTCAAGCGGTCCGTAATCACCAGTCCCTACCGTATCCATATGGCCATGCAGGATAATCGTTCTATTGCCATTGCCCTTCACCCAGGCAATGACATTTCTTCTGTGCAGCGGATCATCCTTCAGTTCCTGGGTGATGATCTGATCGGGATGAGAACGAAAATAAGGAAACGCCCTGAGACAGCGCTCCAGGAATTCACTTACTTTCCTCTCCCCTTCTGTTCCATTGACACTCGGGATCTTCACCAGATCCTTCGCGGCAGAAAGCATATCGGTTCGAATCATGTTTCCTCCTGACAGAGCTCCATTTGTCCGCAGCGTTCCCTTGCGGGTTATTCTGATTTATGACTGCATCTTAAAATATTTTCTGAAAATAATCAATTATTTTTCTGACCATAATGTAAATTTTGATTTTAATTTGCTGTTTCAGCATTTGAATTACGGTTTTTATACATTTATCTGCTTTTTGACATGCAGATTCACAAAACAGGTCGGATCATCCATTCCGTTTGATGCGTCATGCCGAGTGCGGGCGGGAAGCAGAAGAACCAGTCGCAGAATATATTGGCCCCGCCGATCCCGAGCAATGAAGATAGAAATGCATGTGTTTATAAATACTCACAGCAATTCGAATGAACCTCATCCTTCAGAAAATCCATACTTTTCACCCCCCGCGAAACGCAAAAAAGCCGCTGAACAGAACTGCGGTCCCTCTGCTGTCTTCCTTTTCAGCGTCAAGCTGCGGCATGACGCGCTTAGACAGACAGTTTGACTGCCATCTTATCCAGCGGCTGCAAATACGTTTCAGCTGTCCTTTGAATGAGCATTACTATCTGTACGCCTTGTGCAGAGATGTATCAGCCCGTTTCTTTCTGTTTCTGCCGGCAGTCATAAAAAGACGGCATCTTTCCTTCCTGTACCGGAAAGAAGGATACCGTCTTCTCTCTCAATGTTTATAGATGATCAATCCATATCCTTCAGGAATGCCTTGTAGGCTCTGTAGCCTTCATAGACATCTGCCTTGGATACGATTTCCGCAGGAGAATGCATGTTCTCTACGGCAATGCCGGCATCTACAACATCCATGTTGAGGTTGGCAAGGATGTAGGCGATTGTACCGCCGCCTCCCTTGTCCACGCCGCCAAGCTCACACGTCTGGAACATGACATCATTGTCATCCATGACTCTTCTGACCTTGGCAAAGTATTCAGCGTTGGCATCGTTGGATCCTGACTTGCCGCCGGCACCGGTGTACTTGTTGTAGCAGATGCCGCAGCCAAGATATGCCGCATTGTTCTGGGAGAAGACGCTGTCATACAGCGGATCTACCGCCGCACTGACATCACTGGAAAGCATGCGGGAATTCTCAATGCAGTCATTGAGGTCCACAAGCCTGCCACGGCCTTCCATATCCAGAAGTTTTGCAATAACATGCTCGAAGAAATGAGACTGCATGCCGGTATTGCCGACGGATCCGATCTCTTCCTTATCCACAAGAATGCAGCAGGAAGTTCTTTCCGGCTTTTCCGTATCAAGAATTGCCTTCAGGGAAGTATAGGCACATACTTTATCATCCTGGCCGTATCCCATTAACATGGAGCGGTCCAGGCCGAATTCTCTCATCTTTCCCGCCGGAACAGCTTCCAGTTC
>ONOV01000221.1 GCA_900319505.1 uncultured Erysipelotrichaceae bacterium | reverse complement strand
TGCGGTTCATCAGCCGATTCATCCGACGGCATCAAGCTCCAACTACAGGGTTTAACTTAATGCCATTGAGCACAGCACTCCTCTGTTTTTTATTCTGGCAGTACAGTACGAATGCACATAGCCATGGAAACAGCACCGGCATCCGGTGTTCCCAGACTTCTTTCGGCCTGCGGACGGGCTCTGCCTACCTTAGGCAGAAGATTCTTCGTCTCATCCGCTGCTTTTTCAGCATCAGCAGCTGCATTGCGCCATGCTTCTTTCAGCGAGAGTCCTTTGTCAGCTTCTCTGCGCAGTGCTGCTGCAAAAGGAACAAGCGTATCGAGCATGGTCTTATCACCAACATGGGCACCGCCAAGCTCTGTCATACGATCAGCCGCAGCCTGTACAGCATCAGCAGCTCTGTCTGCAGTATAAACACCATTCAGGGTTTCACCAGCTTTTGCCAGCGCTTCACCCCACAGAACACCGGAAGTGCCGCCGGCTTTGGCAGCCCACGCACGTCCAGCTTCCTTCAGCACATCCTCTGCACCGGCGCCGTTATCATAAGCGGCTTCCGCTGCCTCATATGCAAAGGTCGAACCTTTAACCATACCGCGGCCGTGATCGCCATCACCAGCTACAGAATCAATTTTTGCCAGCTCTTCTTCTTTCTCGGCCAGCATTGCCTTCATTCTGCCCAATGCGTCTTTAATGTAGGCACCTGCTTTGCGGGAAGCATCTGTAGCGCCTTCATACTTTTTCGTCACATCAGCCTGTTCGGTATATGTACGTCTTTCATGTCCAGCAATTGTACTGTTCCCTTTGCGGAATGCCGGTGTATCAGCTGGTGCCTTCCAGTACTTTTCCAGTTCATCATCCAGATATTCAATGGACAGCGCAATGCCTTCCATATCCAGACTGGTAACAAATTCACCAACCTGCGGCTCAACTAATGTATAACCGCGGTCTGTCAGAATCTGTTCTACCGTATTCCACACCACAAACAGCTCTTCATATTTGGTAGAGCCCAAGCCATCCAGGATGACAGCAATACGCTTAGAATCATCTGCCGGTGCCTCTGCCAGCACCCTGTCACAGAGCAGTTTGGCAATTTCTGAAGCAGAAACAACATCCGCCTCATACACGCCAGGCTCTCCATGAATGCCCTGGCCAACTTCCATCTTACCCTGCGGCACATGGAAGAGAGGTTCTTTTTCACCCGGCAGGGTGCACCCCTTCAGACCGACACTCATCGTTCTGGTACGCGCATTGGCTTTAGCAGTGATTCTTTCCAGCTCATCAAAACTCACGCCTTCAGCCGCAGCTGCACCTGCCGTTTTAAATACCGTAAAAGTACCGACATTGCCTCTGCGCTTTTCCTTTTCCTCCGGCTTTGCACTTGCAATATCATCGGTGATATAGAATGAACGGCAGTCAATGCCCTCTGCTTTCAGACGATCACGGGCCAGATTGAAATTCATTTTGTCACCCGCATAATTGCCGCCGATGATGTAGATGCCTGTTCCATTATCGATTGCCTTGGCAACATGATACACATCATCAGTTGACGGGGATGTGAAGATATTGCCAACCACTGTGGCATCCATGAAGCCATCGCCTACAATACCGCAGAATGCCGGAAAATGTCCTGAACCGCCGCCATTCATGACAACAATCTTACCTTCCGGCAGCTTTGTACTTCTGACAACACCGCCCGGAACCTCAGTTACATACTGCGAATATGCTTTTACATATCCTTTGATCATTTCATCTCTGAATGCCTTGGGATCGTTATATAACATGTTTTTATCCTCCTGTTTTTCTGAAAAAAGCGAATACATCATGATGCATCCGCCTTATTTCCTTTTTACTTATGAAAGTATCTGTGCATGCCTTCAATCAGATCATAGCCGGCCGTTGCACCCTGGTCAGCCACGCCCTTAGCCTTGGCAGCAAACACAGCTGCTTTGCCATACTTCGGCGTCATATCCTTGGTTGCTTCCACACCGTCTGCCGCACCTTTCAGAGCCGCATCAATCACATCTGTAAAAGCACCGCTCTGCTCTGCTGCAGCTGCCGCAGCTTCAGATGCCGGTTTGAGCGCATCCAGAATTGTACGATCGCCTGGCTGGCATTTTCCGCGTTTGACAATACCGGCCGCAAATCCGGTCAGGAATGCACTGAGATCAGCAGGTGTCAGTTCTGTCTTGCCCTTAAGAGCTTTGCCGCCTTCCATAATACCGGAAGACATCAGTGTTCCCATGGTACTGGGGACAACAGAAGACATCTTCATGCCGCCTTTCATGAGCATCTTGCCGATGTCGCCTTCCGCACTGTTATCTTTCAAAAGCTGCGGCAGTGCACCATAGCCTTTGTTCATGGTAAGACCTAAATCACCGTCACCCATCTTTGCATCCATCTCACAGAGTGTGTCTTTCTGTTCGGCAAACTCTTCGCTGACACATGCAAACATGTCAATGACATCACTGCACTTCATTACATCCATTGTCATACCTCTTACTTCTGACATAAGAACGGAGTATTATGCGGATAGTTCACATAAGACTTCAGTTCATCATCCAGCCTGCACAAAGAGATGGAAGCGCCCATCATTTCCATGGATGTGGCATATTCACCAACAATCACACGGGCAACCTTAATACCTCTGTTTTCCAGATTCTTCTGTACGCTGCCGCTGAGAATATACTGTTCTTCAATAGAGGTTGCGCCTAGACCGTTGATCAGAACTGCAACTTCTTCGCCTTCCTTGACCGGCATATCCTTCAGGATATAACCCAGGCATTCTTCTGCCAGTTCATCTGCCGTCCTAATCGGGCCGTTCCAGACACCAGGCTCGCCATGAATACCCATGCCCATGGCCATTTCATCATCCTTTAAAGTGAAGTTAGGATGCCCGATTTCAGGAATAATGCAGGGGGTTAATGCAAATCCCACTGTTCGTGTCGCTTCCTTGGCCTTGCGTGCAGCTTCATAGACTTCTTCCAGCGTTCCGCCCTGATCTGCCTTGGCACCGGCTGCTTTATACATGAAGTAAATACCGGCTACACCGCGTCTTGTATCAGGATTGGCATTGGAAAGAACATCATCCGCACCGGTAATGCTCTTGACCGGAATATCATCCATCTCAAGCATTTCAGCTGCCATATCGAAGTTCATGATATCACCGGTATAGTTGCCATAAAGGAACAGCACACCGGCACCGGCTTCTACTTCTTTTGCAATGTTGTAAATCTGTTCAGCAGAAGGAGATTGGAAGACACCGCCTACGCCGCATCCATCAATCAGACCTTCACCGACATAGCCGAGGAACAGAGGCAGATGACCTGTACCGCCGCCTGTAATGATTGCTACCTTACCCGGCTTTTTATGAGCGATACAGTAACATCTCAGATCATCGGCTGTATCTTTTACCATGTCCGGATGAGCAGCATAGATACCTTTCAGCATATCATCTACATATGTTTCAGGCTTATTGATAATCTTTTTCATGTTTATTCCCTTTTTCTTATAAGGCAAGCAGAATAATATTTGTTGCCATTGTCACAAACAGAAATACTGTCTCCATATACTGATATGGAATTCTTTCTCCCTTATATGTTGTTGTCCATACATAACCCAGATAGAAGCATGACGCGATATCAATCGTAGTCATACGGTATTTACCGATCGGGATAAGCCACTGCACCAGCGTAATAACAACAAAGAATGCAAGTGAGATGTAAATAGACCATCTGCGGTCATATGCCGTTACCTGGCTGTAGTAGAACATGGCCTTGTGATTTGTCTTACCGTATCTTCTTTTACTTTCCAATGCACATCTTGTCAGATACATGACTAGACAGCAGAAGAAATAGATCAGGGCAAGCAGTACATTGCTGAGCATGGAGCCTATCGGCATCAGCATATATGCGGAATAGATCCAGAGTACAGATGCCAGAATGCATTCAGCAATCGTAAATACGCGGGAAGAAAGGGAGATGGCAGGCACAGGCTTGCGCTCTTTCTGAATCTGCAGTTTCGGATTCTTTTCAATCTGTTTATGCGCATGGCTGTCGCCCTGCGGTGTACCGATGAATGAATCACGCGGTGCTGTATTCTTATTGCGCTGTTTTTTCTTGCTCATAAAGCCTCCTGTGCCTGCCCGTGGCAGTATTATCAGTGAATCGAATTAATTCTTATGCGGAAATTTGATTTCCTTCGGATATGCCCAGCTCTGCAGTTCTTCAGGGCCGAATACCTCGGGCTCTTTGCCATTGTTGGCAGTCAGAGCATGGTAGTAAAGCTCAGCCAGTTCTTCAACATAGCAGACCTTCAGATAAGCCTCTTCAATTGTGCCTTCATCGACTGCCAGAGCACCATGACCCTGCATCAGACATACATCAGCTTCATGAATCGGTTCGACAACAGACTCGGCTAATGCCGGTGTACCAGGACGTCCATAAGGAGCAACCGGGATTCTCGCCTTGCTGCACTTCAGGTTGGCAAGTTCATAAACAACAGCCGGAATCGGCTTGTTGAGAATAGCGAATGTAGTTGCATACTGAGAATGTGTATGAGCAACTGCCATAACATCCGGACGTGTCTTATAAATTGCCAGGTGCATCAGAGATTCGCTGGTAGGACGCAGTCCCGTCGGATTCTCAATAACATTGGCATCAAGATCCATGACAACCATATCTCTGACCTGCAGATCTTCGCGGTCAACACTGGTAGGTGTGATTACAACATAGCCCGTTTCCTTATCACGAGCGGAGAAGTTTCCGGACTTGTGCTTGCACATGCCCTCTCTCTGTGCCTTCTTGGCAACTTCCATAACTCTGCGTTTTAATTCTTCAAGCATTTTATTTACCCTTTCTTTTTTAATAAGCCGAAGGATCTCAAATGAGATCCTTTCAGCAATTCATTTTCAGATTATTTATCTTCCTTTTCGACTGCACCGGCTCTCTTAGCCATAGCAATCTTCTTCATATCATGGCGCTGGTAAACATAGCCTGCGATCCAGATAATCAGCATAATCAGCGGGATCCAGTTGCCATTCATGCAGTCAAGGAACTGAGAGATAGCATATGTGAACCAAGGACCATCGATAGAAGAGTTGGAAATCATTGCGCCCTTAGCCAGATCAACAGCCTTTGTAGATGTTGCAAGCTGTGTAATTGCAGGCGCAAATGCAGTACCGACTAACAGGAATACCGGAACACCGATAGTGCAGAGAATGATCATACGAATCAGGTTTCCGCCGGTAACAAGATAAGCAGGAACAGCTATTGCAATATTGACAATACCGGCAAACGGCAGAATCTTATTGCCAGGCAGAATGAAGGAGAACAGAACGGTAATCGGGATACTGTAGATAACAGCAAGCCAGATTTCATTGGAACCGCCCAGGAACGGCCAGTCAAGACCAACAACCAGCTGTCTGCCTTCGAACCTCTTGTTCATATAGTTGGAAACAGCCTCGGAAATAGGAGACAGAGCTTCCATGAAATACTTGGAAATGACCGGGAACAGTGTTAAGCACATTGCACACTGCACACCTAAACCAAGCAGCTGACCAACATTGTATCCACCGAGAATACCGAACAGGCAGCCTACGATGAAACCGAGCACATGGTTTTCTGCAAAAATACCAACCTTTTCTCTTAAGGCAGCAGCATCGGCCTGATGGTTCAGAGCAGGGATCTTACGGAGCAGCTTATCAATCGGATAGAAGATAGCTGTCAGGAAAACCATCTTATGTGTGCAGGTAACACCAGGGATACCGGAAAGCTCTTCGATTGTATCCTGATACTGGTCAGCGATATTCAGCTCAAGAACAATCTGAATCGCAGCAATCAGGAAAGCGAGCAGAACATTATGTGTCAGGAATTCAACCCCAATTGCAGTGAAGATCTTGCCCCATACATTCCATAAATCGGCGTTGAATACCTTTGTCTTGTTCAGTGTCAGCATAATGATGTTAATGAGAATCATCAGCGGGAACATCAGAATGGCATACGGCCATGACCAGGCAATTGCCGCCATGGTTGTCCAGCCGCCATCGATGATCGGCAGGTCAATGCCAAGACGATTCAGCATAGCTTCACCAACAGGCTGAATAATACCGGACATGTAGGAGATGAGCATTGACATTCCGTCAAAAGCAACACCTAACAGAAGACCGGAACTGAACGCTTCTTTCGGCTTCATCTTGACGATGAGACCCATGATAATCATGATAATCGGTACGAATACAGCAGCACCGACAGAGTTCAGGAACGACTGTATCCACGCATTTGCAGCATTAAACATAATAGTTACTCCCCTTTTTGTTTACTTAATGCATCATCCAAGATGCTTTTTCTGATAATCATTAATTGCAGCGACAAGCTTCTTGTACTCATCCTGCTGGCCCATACCTGTCAGGAATTTGATTCCATTGATAACCGGCAGATCATAAGTCTTGTGGTCATTCACGATACTGATGTAAGCTGCCGCATCCTTCAGATTACGGTCAACACTCTTGAGGTCAACAGCTTCTACTTCAGCGTCGATTTTGTCGTTCTTCAGCATACGATTGACCTTTGAAGCAATTGTCTGGCTGGTAGCCACACCGCTTCCACATGCAACGATAACTTTTACTGGCATTTTTTAATCCTCCTTTATGAATAAATAATTGCCTGTAATTCAAGCTGTTCAGTCAGTCATGTTTCCATTCCATTGCCAATACAGCATCATAGAGTTCCTGATCTGTCTTGGCGGCGAACAGCTTATTAACCCACTCAGGTTTCTGAAAGTTATAAACAAGAATCTGAAGAAGCTCGATATGTTCGCCAGGATCCTTGAATCCAAGCATGAACACAAGCTTTACATCAAACTTGTTATCCGGGTTTGACATATCCCCCCATTTCACGGTGTTCTTCAGACGGACAGGTGCAATGAATGGTCTGATAATTGCATCCGCTTCCGTATGAGGAATCGCAATCGGATAGGGTTCAACCGGCAGTGCTGTCGGATATTGCGCTTCTCTGACTTTGATCGTCGGAAGATATTTTTCATTGACATATCCCAGTTCAAGAAACTTAGGTGCCATCTTTTCAAATACGTCCTCGTATGTCTCTGCTTCCAGATCAACTGCAGTCAGTTCACGCATAATAATTTCTTTTCCGAGCATGGATCCTCCTCACGCATTCTGTGCGTTATTTTTCCCATAAAGTGAAAAATATTTTTTCTTTTTATTGGTACATGAGGATATTAACACTACCGTAAGCGCTTTACAATGGAAAATTTGTTTTTTAATAGAAAATTATTTTTTTCTCAAACAGTCGAACAGCCTAAAATTATGTGATATTATCATTGCAGGACAAAAAATATTTCGAACGTATCACCTATCACAGAGGAAAAACGTTATGGATGAAAACAGACAGGAAGATCATAAATCGATTATTAATGAAATAAAGAGTTCCTATGATGAGATGAGCACGATTGACCGGGCTATATCCGATTACCTCCTTGCAAATCCCTCATATGCAGCTCACGCTTCCATCAGCGACATTGCCAAAGAGCTTCAGGTAGCTGATTCTACAATTTATAAATATGCACGCAGGCTGGGCTATTCCGGCTTCAAAGAACTGAAAATTGCTCTGCTCACTTCAGACAACGATAATAATCCCTACCTGTTTGAAGAAATAGAGCAGGGTGACAGCACATCAGAAATTATTCAGAAAGTATTCGGTGCCAACATCAAGACGATTCAGGACACTTTACAGGTGATTCATACGGATGTAATCGAAAACGCAGCAGAGATGATGGTACATTCTAATAAGGTCTTTTTCTTCGGTCTGGGCGCTTCCGCGTCAATTGCCCTGGAATGTTATCAGATCTTTATCCGCTCTGCTCTTCGCTGCGGCTATATTGCGGATTATCATATGCAGCTTATGAGTGCTGCTCTGCTTCAGCCTGGAGACTGTGCTTTTGTGATCTCACATACCGGCACTAACATCCAGACCAATGAAGTTGCGCACACAGCCCACAAAGCAGGAGCAAATGTCATTGCCCTGACAAGCTATCCTGATGCCCCGGTCTCTGATTACGCCGACATCGTCATTCCTTCATCATCTTCAGAACGTAAATACCGGCCCGAATCAATATCCGTTCACATGTCTCAGCTGAGCATTCTGGATGCTCTATTTGTTCTGTGTCAGGTTATGGATGAGAAGAAAGCAGCTGAAAATCTCAAAAAGACAAAGATGAGTACTGAAAGCACGCGCTCTACATATAAGAGGAAAAAAGAAGATGAAAACTGAAATCATACTGATCCGTCATGGAAAAACTTTCTGGAATCAGAAGAAGCGCATGCAGGGTCAGGTTAATATTCCCTTAAACAGCACTGGCATCGCCCAGGCACATGAACTTGCTGAAAAACTTGCCAATCGAAAAATCGACATCTGCTATTCCAGTCCCCTTTCCCGGGCAGTTGATACAGCCCGTATTGCACTGAATGGCCGTGATATTCCGATTCAAACGACTGACCTTCTGGTAGAACACGGTTATGGACTGTCCGAAGGAAGCAGCTATCGTCATATTCCGATCTATTACCAGAACTGTCGTGCCTATAACTATGAACATCATCCCGAACTGTTTGTTCCTGCCATAGGCGGCGAAACATTTCAGCAGGTTTATAATCGGGCAAAAGAGTTCATCAGCCAGTATCTTCTGAATCCGGCAAATGACGGCAGAACAATTCTAGTTGCATCACATGCTGGAATCAGCGCTGCCATACAGGGACTGATGTTCCAGATTCCTTTAGAGAATTACTGGTCTGTCAAGCTGCCTAACTGCGGTTATGCCATAGTACTATATGAAAATGGCACTTTCACGGAAACAGAACGTTCCAATCCCGGCTACGAGCAATTCTGAACAGATAGTTTTAAAACCAGCAAAGTAATTCTATCCGCTCCTATTCTTAAGCAGTACTGGCGCTTCACGCCATTTCCTTCAGCAGTTTCTTATATTTATTTTCTCAGATATTCATTTTTTTAAAATTTCATGTTGACACTGATAGCAGACAGAGTTAATATAATCGAGCACCAAGGGAAATGGTCCCTTAGCTCAGTTGGTAGAGCAACTGACTCTTAATCAGTGGGTCGAGGGTTCGAGTCCCTCAGGGACCACCATGTAAGATCAGATCGAAAGATCTGATCTTTTTTATGTTTATCATCAGGATCAGGAAAAAGAAAAGCAGATACAGTGTGGCAGCACCATATCTGCAGACCGGTTCACTGATGATGAGAGGCAGAATTAAATATACCGGTCAGGCGGCTTTCTTTTCCTGATGAACAGCGGCAGGCATGGCCAGGCTCATAAAGCCCGTATGCAGAGCACGGTAGAGCTGTTCCGGCGTAAGATCCTCAACATGGATCTCTCCTTCGGATACGGTCATGCATTTCTTGATTTTCCGTTTCATAATATTACCTTCTTTCTTAGCCGCTGATCATCAGCCGCATTTATATACTAAAGAAAGAAGGTCTTGTTACTGTTCATAGCTGTGCACAGCAGCAGAATGTAAACTTTTACATTTCCGGGATATCCACATCTTTTTATATGTGAATGAACGGGTTACGTTTTCCGCATTCTTCCACAGTTTTCATGAGTCTGCTGTTATATAATAAAGCACGGAGGTTTCCAGATGAGTTTTATCGATAAGCCGTCTGTTCTTCTGCATAATGGTGTAAAAATTCCGACCCTTGGCTTCCGGGTCAGAAGAACAGATAAAAATGTATATCAGAATATTCTCACTGCCATTCATGCCGGCTACAGGCACTTTGATGTCTGCTCCGATCATGACGTGGAAAAGACGTTCGCCCGCGCCTGCCGGGACAGCGGCCTGAAGCGGGAAGATTTCTTTCTGACCGTCAAGATTGCCAACAGTGATCACGGCTTTGATGCCGCAAGGCACGGCTTCCGCAACTCTCTGTCCCGTCTGCAGACAGATTATGCGGATCTGCTTCTGATTGACTGGCCGAATCCGGTTGGCTTCCGTGATACGTATGAAGAAACAATTGTCGCCACATGGCATGCTCTGGAAGAGATCTACAAGTCAGGCAGTGCGCGTGCCATCGGTGTTGCCAACTATGAATCACGGCATATTGAATACACGCTGGATCACAGTGAGATCGCTCCAATGCTGAATGAAGCGCGCATCTACCCGGGCTTTCCGTTCACTGACAATGTAGACTGCGCTTCATCCCATAAGATCCAGACCGAAGGCTATCTGCCGGATGAGGATGCACCGATTCTCAACAGCCGCGAGCTGAAGATCTTCGCCGAGAAGTACAAGGTAACACCCCAGCAGATCTGTGTCAGGTATCTGTTTGAAAAAGACTGCATCGCCCTGGTCAACGGCAGTGATGAAAAGACACTGGCTGAAAACTTCAATGCCTACAATTTCCGTCTCTCTTCAGATGAGATGAAATATCTTGATAATATGAAAAATTACGGCCCGGAGAACATCAATCCGGACGAAGCTGATTTCTGAATCTGAAACGGCCCTGCACACCTCGTGCAGAGCCGCTTTCTTTTTACCCTAACAGAACTTTCTTCAATTCATCCACATCTTTGACAATATGGACCGCTCCCTGCTGTTTCAGGAATGCTTCTGAACGGTATCCCCACAGCACTGCAATGCAGTCCATGCCGGCATTCTTCGCTGTTTCAAGATCCACTTCACTGTCTCCGATATACACCGCATCTTCTCTGGCAGTATGCAATTGTTCCAGCACAGCATTGACCATATCCGCATGGGGCTTGCGGGCAATGCCTTCTCTTTCCCCTTCACCCATATCGAGCAGACCGGGAAAATACTTCTCATCGAGAATCTGTACCGCATAGTCTGCCTTATTGGAGACAACAGCTGTTTTCTTTCCCGCCTGACGCAGTGCCCGCATCAGTTCCGGTATCCCGTCATACGGACGTGTCTTGTCATTACAGTGCACTTTATAATGTTCCGTCAGATCCTGAAAGCACTGCTCACATAATCCGGCCGGTGTACCATCCGGCACCGCCTGCTCAATCAGACGCTTCAGGCCATAGCCGGCAAACTGCCTGATTTCCTCTTTCTTTCGCAAGGGAAGACCGTTTTTCGCCAGGGCATAATTGGCTGTGTCCCACAGATCATCCAGGGTGTAGAGGGTTGTTCCATCCATGTCAAAGATGATCAGTTCTTTATCTTTCAGTTCACTCATGTATCAGTCTTTCCTCCAGTTCCTTTACTGTATGTACCGGATCCAGGGCTCCTTTTTCCTTCAGAAACGCCTCATCCCGGTAGCCCCACAGCACAATGATGCAGTCCATGCCTGCATTCTTCGCTGTTTCAAGATCCACTTCACTGTCCCCGATATACACCGCATCTTCTCTGGCAACATTCAGCTGTTTCAATACGGCATTGACCGTATCCGGCGCCGGTTTGCGGGCAATGCCTTCCTTTTCGCCAACCCCTGCATCTATCAGACCATGGAAATACATCTCATCCAGAATCTGTACCGCTTCATCGCCCTTATTGGAAACGATCGCTGTACGCATGCCGTGTGCCCGAATGTGCTTCAGCAGATCCAGAATGCCGTCATACGGCTTTGTATGATCATTGCAGTGGGCATTATACCAGGGCAGAAAGTCCTGGTACACTTTCTCAATTTCTGCTTCGGATGTGCCGGACGGTACACTGTGTTCTGCTTCACTGTGTACACCATTACCCACAAACAGCCGGATCTCTTCGATCGGCTTTGGTGGAAAACCGTTCTTTCTGAGGGCATAGTTCAATCCATCAGACAGATCCTGCAGGGTGTACAGGGTTGTACCATCCATGTCAAAAATTACTGCTTTATACTGCTTCACTGCCATACTCTGCTTTCCAGTTTTCAATGAAGTACGCATAAAAATCAATACAGTCGCTGAGTGAAGAAAGATCCACATTCTCATCCGGACTGTGCATTGTACCAAGCTGTGCACTGCTTAACCGCAGCGGATAGAAGCGCAGACAGTCAGGCGTCATATCCGCATAATGGCGGTTATCTGTACCGCCCATCATGACATAGGGTGAAACCCCGCAGTCAGGAAACTGATGGTGAATGCACCTGCACAGATATGCATATACCTTTGTATCAGTCGGGGTAACCGGAGAAGCTTCCCGGCTGGACAGCACTTCCATCTTCAGACCGTACTGATCTGCCTTCTGCTTCAGAATCGCCAAAGATGCATCCAGGCCCTGGGTATAGCCGGTACGCACATTGGCCACAACACTGGCTTCAGTGGGAATGACATTGGTCGCATCAGAGCCTTTCATTTCCGTAAAGCAGACAGTCGTACCAAGCAGAGCAGCCCCCTGGTTTGAGATCTTCGGCATGAGTTTTGTGAGCAGTCCTTCCGTCAGCCACAGATTGCCGAAGAGAAAGCGCATGCCATAGCCGAAGGATGGCGCCATATTTTCAAACATGGCTCTGACATGCGGAGTAAACGAACATTCAAACAGATGGGCATGATTGACATCATGCATGAAATCAGCCAAACGCGTCATCGTTGTTTCAGCCTTGGGCGCACTGGAATGACCGCCTTCACCAGCCGCCGTAAACTTCACATCCGCATAGCCCTTTTCCGTAATGCCGATCACCGCATACGGCCGGTCCATACCAGCCATGGCCTTATCGACAACCGCTCCGCCTTCATCCCAGGCACAGGCAGCTGCCACTCCATGCTCTTTCAGCCAGGCAATGGCATGAACCGCCGAAGGACCGCTGCACTCTTCATTTGTCCCATAGACAAACCATATATCACTGTCCGGTACAAATTCCTTCTTCAGCAGACTCTCACAGGCCGCCAGCTGGGTGAAGATATTGCACTTATCATCATTCACACCCCGGCCATAGATCTTTCCTTCATGAATTTCACCGGCAAAAGGCGGATAGCTCCAGTTCTGTCCCTCCACCGGCACAACATCCTGATGGCCGGTAATGATTACAGCCTTTCCTGCATGTTTTCCCTTCCAGTGATACAGCAGCACCTCATCCTCCAGCACCGTCTTTTCCAGCTTCTCATGTACCAGCGGGAATAAATCATCAATCACTGCATGAAGCTTCTCAAACGCTTCATTATCCTTTTCACTCTGCCAGGAATAAGTCTTTACCTGAATCATGCGGGCAAAGTCATGACCCATCCGTTCCAGTTCTGTTTCATTTCTGGAACAGGCAGGTCTTTCCCCTGCCGGTTTTGCTTTCATCAAAGCAGTTCTTATGGCAGCTGTTCCCAATACCGCTGCCGGAACAGCTGCCATAACACCCATTACCTTCTTCTTCATCAGATCTTACCTCGCTTATAAAGAACATGCCCGCTCACCATGGCAATCACCGCTAAAACCACAACCATAATCGAAACCATCGATGTCAAAGACGGCATCAGCAGAAACAGCATTACTGCCAATAACCATGGAACAATGGCAATCTTCGGGTATTTCTTTACATACACAAACCCCATCCCGCCAAAAAGCGCCGGAACAACGGTCTTGAATGCCGGGGTCAGCACCTTGCTTTCCAATAACGGCGTCAAGGGCACAATGCAGATTACGCCCAAAGCAATGACAAGGGTTGTCACAATGGTGCAGACTGAAATGGCAATCGTGGAGATGACTTCATTTTCTTCCGTGCCCGGTTCTGCCCTGGCAATATCTCTTGCATTCATGGCACACGGCACTTTCAGATTGATGAGATTGCCCGAAATAAAACCGAGATATGTTCCGCCAGTACCAAGTAACGGCGCATACGTAATCACTTCCAGAATGCCGGAAGGAATATACTGAATTAACATGGCGCCGAGCGCGGCCCAATAGCCGGCATTGAAGTGAAACGAAGTATCAAAGACAAGACAGACATAGAACGGTACAGATAACATCAGTACCAGCATGATGGCCATGGAAATACGGCCCATACGATGCATCTGATCATAATAATTCATACACTTCACCTCTTACAGGAATGTACTCATGCCTGAAAACACAAACTGTCCCAGTACCGCACACGTCATTCCAGCCAGCATACTGAAACTCAAAGCATAATTCTCCAGCCACTTCACATGCTTTTTCTGAATGAGATACTGGAAAAGCGCCATGGCCGCCATCGCTGTACCAAAAGCTATTAACGGCAGAATATTAGGTGTTCGTGTCTGCCCTGACACCTGTACCGTACGCAGATATGACACCGCATCACCAAGATATGCCGCAATCATGCCGATGAACATTGAAGAAAGAAGAATATCCGAAGCCTTGGGGTCGCTCTTTGTCTTCTGCAGTATTTTCTTCTGATACCGCTTGAAGAAAAACAGCGTAAACAGAAGTCCTGAAAGAATCGTCACCGTCATGCCAAGCACGATGCTGGCAAAATCTCCAGGCGTCAATGAACTGCTGGGCAATTCACCAATGCCGAGTCCCTTGGCCAGATTATTGGCCGTACTGCTTTCATAATGCAGTGCGCCAAGCACGGACAGACGGATCCATGGCACCGGTACACCTAAAGCCGGTGCCAGCGCCAGTACACCGATCAGAATCCCGATCGCCGGCACGACGGTAAAGGCCGCACTGGAAACAGCTGCCTTCTTCATGACCTTCTCATCCATCCCGATTTCTCTTCCATGTTTCCATGCCTTATGCAGAAAGAGAAAAGCCTGCATAAGCACACCGCATACAATCACAATGGCAATACAATACATGGGCCATGAATTGGCCCTGGCAAGAATCGCATCCATATGTCCTTCCTCCCTTTAATAAAGAAATTGTATGACAAAACCGAGGTATAAAAAAAGAAAGATCCTGTTTTTCAGAATCTTTCATCACATTCAGGCGCGATTGGACTGTTCCGGTGCAGTGGTATCCAGATCAATATGCTCTGAACCATCCGCATGTTCAAATGCGGCCAGCTCCGGATGTTCACGCTTTTCAGCGGTATAGTTCTCGTAGGAAGGGCGCTTATGTGTCTCACTTGCCCATTCCCGATCCGCTACCGGCTTCCAGACTTCCGCATAAGGACGGCACTTGTCAGTCAGATGTTCAACGGACTCCGGAGACTCGATGTTTGTCTGGTGGGCATCTGTCTTATGAACCATTTCAACTAACAGATCCGGATTTTCCAGCATCGGGCACGGTCTGAGGTGGTTTCTGTTGAACGGCTGGCCTTCATGGTAAGCCATGAACAGAGGACTCTGCAGCATCTCAAGAATCGTATTGTTCTTGATATTTGTATTGGAGAAGTGAATGAAGACACACGGTTCCGCATCACCATTAGAGTTGATGTGGAAGTAGTTTCTGCCGCCGGCAATGCAGCCGCCGACATACTCGCCGTCATTCTGGAAGTCCATCGGGAAGAACTGGATATCGCTCTTCTCGGAACGTACTTCTCTGATTCTGTGAATCATGTAGACACGCTGTTCAGGCGTCGGCATCAGATCCGGTACAGCATTGTTGCCAACCGGCATCAGATGGAAGTAGAAGCCATAGTGGGCACCCTTATCCGCCAGCATTCTGAAGAAGTCGTCAGATGTAACAGCTTCAACATTGGCCTTTGTATAGCAGATGGACGTACCGAAGATGATACCATACTTCTTTAACAGATCCATTGCATTCATGACAGCAGCGTAGTGACCTTCACCGCGTCTTGCGTCATTTGTCTCAGGTGTACCTTCAATGGAAAGCATGAAGGAAATGTTGCCCAGTCTCTGAACATCCCTGCAGACATCTTCTGTAATCAGTGTAGAGTTGGAATACAGTGCGAAGAAGCAGTCATTATGCTTTTCAGCCAGCTTCTTGATTTCCTTCCACTTCACCATCGGCTCACCGCCGGTCATCATATACAGATGCGGACCGAGCTCCTTGCCTTCAGTTACGATCTTATCCATCTCTTCATATGTTAATGAAGATTTGTGACCGTATGTTCCGCTCCAGCATCCTACACAGTGCATATTGCAGGCACTGGTCGGATCAAAGAGAATGAGCCACGGGATATTGCAGTTGTACTTCTGGCGGTTGGCACGGATTGTCTTTGTGCCGCGGAAGAAGGACTCATAGCCCAGGTTCAGTAAGAACATCTTCAGATAATGCGGATCCGCATCATCAATGACACTGTTGATGAGCTTCATCCATCTGTTGTTCGGATTGGACACGTACTTGCGGACAGCGTCAATCTTGTCCTGTGCTTCCGGACCATAGAAATGAGATGCCACATCCACAAGTTTAAGATATGTATCTGTACGTGCTTCATGACTGTCTGCTTTATTCAGAGTTTTGATCAGCCCGTCAATAATTACCGAGATCGCCTGTCTCTCAGCAGCGTGTGTCAGGTTTTCAGTAAACTTTGCCATAAAATATCTCCCTATATCAGGCCGCAGAAATCCCACTGCGGTCTGAACTCGCTTTATATTCTGTCACAAAACCCATAAAAAAGCACTGACAGATGCTCATCTTTGTATATTTCAGGCATCTGAAAGCCCTCTCAGCCCCTTTCAGGCATGATAAGTACCGGTAAAAGAATACCCTGCTTTCCCGCAGACGCGGATATCGCCCTGATCTCACTCATGCCATCCTTCAGTCCTTACCTCCATCTCATGCATATCGACACAGCCAGATGGAAGTGTTCTGTCCAGAAACACAAAAAGAGCCGGAAGCCCTGATTACTTCCAGCCCTTCAAGCTATCGCTTATTCAATTTCAATGTAGTGCTTCTCTTCTACTTCAGGCGTATCTTCCTTCTTCGGCAGCTCAATTCTGAGCACACCATCCTTCAGAGATGCGTGGATATCTTCTTCCTTCATATCCTTGCCCACATAGAAGCTTCTGCTGCAGGATCCGGCATATCTCTCCTGACGGATCACATGTCCTTCCTTATCCTTTTCTTCATGGTTTGAATCAGAGGAAGCACTGATGGTCAGATTGCCGTCTTTCAGCGACAGCCTGATATCATCTTTCTTCACCCCAGGCATATCAATCTTCATGACATACCTGCCGTTTTCTTCACTGACATCTGTCTTCATGATGCCTTCATTTCTGAACGAAGGCATGAAACCATCATCAAATATACTTCTCATCATCGGCATGAACATCATAGTATCAACCTCCATTCTTTCTGTTATTCAATCGCAATATAGTGATTGTTCTCAACCGCCGGCACATTCCTGCGATCCGGCAGATCCAGCGTCAATACACCATCCTTCAGGGATGCGTGGATATCATTTTCCTTTACATCTTTACCGACATACCAGCTTCTTGCATAGGAGCCTTCATATCTTTCCTGACGAATCACATGACCCTTGCTGTCTTTCTCATCATGATTCTCATTTCTCTTCGCAGAAATTACAAGATTGCCATTCTTCAGAGAAATTCTGATATCTTTCTTATTCAGCCCCGGCACATTCACCTTCATGATGTACTTTCCATCTTTTTCTTCTACATCTGTCTTCATCAGACTGGCAGTGCCATTATCATAGACAGGCATGATATCAAAATCATCATCGAAGAAATCATCAAACATATCATTAACAACAGGCATGAACATCATAAATATCATCTCCTATTCTCATTCAATGCTTATTCAATGGAAATAAACTTCTTCCCTTCGGCTTCCTTCTTCTCCGCCGTCGGAACTGTCACTGTCAGAATGCCATCCGCATAAGATGCGTGGATATCTGTGTCACGGATCGTATCACCAACATAGAAGCTTCTGCTCACGGTGCCGTTATAGCGCTCACTTCTGACCAGATCTCCCCTGGCATCCTTCTCATCCTTTGTCTCATTTCTGGAAGCTGTAACCTTCAGCTCGCCATTGTAGAGAGAAATCTTAACATCCTCTTTCTTATATCCCGGCAGCTCAATACTGAGTGTGTACATACCGTCTTTCTTAGCAATGTCGGTACGCATCAGGCCATTTCCTGCAAAACCGTTATTGAAGAAATCATCAAATAAAGTTCTTTCTGGATAATATGTCATATCTTTGTACCTCCTGAGGATCTTTCTTATCCTTACACCTGTTATAATAGCTCCGGTTTTAGCACTGTCAAGTGCCAAGTGCTAAATTTTTTTAATTTATTTTTTTATATTCTGCATATATAAGCACTTCTGTCATAAATTAATTCTTAGCACTCTTTATGTATTATATGCTAATTGCTCAGAGCATCAAAATACGGACTGTTCCCATGACTGAACAAAGTTTTTTCGCCGGCATATTACGCTGCCCCCTGCTATCGAAACAGAAGAAGACAGGTCATCGTGAAGCTCATCCGTAGTCCGTATCTTTCTGCAGCCGCAGAATCTTCCAATCAGACAGACAAAATGAAAAGAACAGCATGAAACTGTTCTCACTTTGTAAACTGTATATGCAGATGGGGATTCTCCTCCACTGCTTTTCCTATAACCAGCAGAACCCGGTAGGCATAGCTGTCCAGGCATATCTTTGATACATTGCTCTGGGTCAATAGAAACACGGCATCTTCATTCACTTCAGATAGGGCATCATGCAGAGCGTCCAGATTTTCCGCATTGAAATCCGGACCAAACAGACTGTGGAAATACAGATACATGTCATCTTTATCTGTGATGCGTGAAGCATCCAGTACAATTGCTCTGTTCATCGCTATTCATCATCTCCATACAGGTGTTCAAACGTCTCATAATGATCCGCTGTGTAATAGATATTCAGATCCGGATCACTGTAGATGATTCTCTCGGCACCTCTTTTTTCTTTTCCAAGCGTATTGATATCGCATTCATAATATGTTCTGCCGTCGATTTCCGGCAGGGTGCCTTCATAGTTGCCATATACATCACCGCCGATACACTTGCCTTCCAGCACAGTGGAAAGTGCACCGCCTTCCCATCCTTCTTTTCTGGCTTCTTTCTTTGTCATGTAGTCAGACGGCAGATGTCCGTATGCAATCAGATACTCTGTCACTTCTTCCTTTGTATCATAGGTACCGTCTTCTTCCAGGGCAATCGCGGAAGATGCCGTTACAGCCGGTGTCTGTACAGATGTGACAGCTCTCTCTTCTGTGCA
>ONOV01000222.1 GCA_900319505.1 uncultured Erysipelotrichaceae bacterium | reverse complement strand
TCAGACAAATGAGTGTACCAGGAGGGAAGTATGACAGCGAAGGAAACAATGACAGATGTTGCCTATGATTATCTGGCCAAGCGGAAGAAGGAAGTTGAATTCGTCAAGCTGTGGCAGAATGTATGCAAGACACTGGATATTCCGGAAGACAGACAGAGAAGGAAGAAGAGCCAGTTCTACAGTGATCTGATGCTGGACAGCAGGTTTGCGTCACTGGAAGGAAACAAGTGGGACCTGCGTCACAGAAGAAAGTATGATGAAGTGCATGTCAACACGGATGATCTTTCCCTCGATGATGACAGTGATGAAAGCAAGGATGACATTGACAACAGCCTTGATATCACCGACGACGATAACGAAGATAACCGCTATTGAAAAAGAAACGATGCCTGAAAGCATCGTTTTTCTTATACCGGTAATAAATACAGGCGCAAATGCTTTTCAACTCAGACGAAAGAGATTAAAATAGAAGCGCAAAAACTAGGAGGATATAGATAATATGGTAATGGTTTCTGCAAAAGAGATGATCGACAAGGCACATGCTGGTCATTATGCTATTCCTGCGTTCAATACGAACAATCTGGAATGGACAAAGTGCATCCTGACAGCTGCACAGGAGATGAAGTCTCCGGTTATTATCCAGTGCTCTGAGGGTGCTGGCAAGTACATGGGCGGTTTCAAGGTTGTCGCTGACTTAGTCAGAGATCTGCATGACTCCATGGGCATTACAGTTCCGGTTGCTCTGCATCTGGATCATGGCACATATGAAGGTGCCAAGAAGTGCATCGAGGTCGGTTTCACTTCTGTTATGTTCGATGGTTCCAAGTATGACATCGAAGAGAACATTGAAAAGTCCAAGGAAATTATTGCTTTAGCGCACAGCAAGGGCATTTCCGTTGAGTGCGAAGTCGGCGGCATCGGCGGTACAGAAGATGGTGTTACTTCTTCCGGTGAACTGGCTGATCCGGCAGAGTGCAAGAGAGTTGCTGATCTGGGCGTTGATTTCCTCGCTGCTGGTATCGGCAATATCCATGGCAAGTATCCGGCTAACTGGGCTGGTCTGAACTTCGAAAGACTGGATGAAATCAACAAGGCTGTTGACGGCAAGCCGCTGGTTCTCCATGGCGGTTCCGGTATTCCGTTTGATCAGGTTCATAAGGCTGTTACACTTGGTGTTTCCAAGGTTAACATCAACACTGAACTGCAGCTGGTCTTCGCTGATGCAACACGTAAGTACATCGAAGCCGGCAAGGACCTGGAAGGCAAGGGCTACGATCCTCGTAAGCTCTTAAAGCCGGGCACAGAAGCTGTTATTGCCAAGGCTGAAGAGCTGATCAAGGCTTACGGCTCTGATAACAAGGCTGAGTAATCAGTAATCAGTAAACTGGTAAAAGCTGCGGATGATTCCGCAGCTTTTATTTTGGCTATAACAGTTCGTTGCTGTGATCTACCGGTACCGGTTCCGGGACAAATACTTCTTTGAAGGCAAGTTCCAGTTCGTACTGTACCTGTCTTCTGGTCAGATGGAGTTTAGCTGCCGTCTCTTCCTGGGTCAGTTTATCCATGTACAGGGATACGATGATATTCTCTACCCGCTTTCCTCCTGCCTTGCACAGAGCAGCCAGGGTTGTTTCAACATAGTCAATGTCTTCTTTGAGGAACTTTACCACATAGGGATCCGCATCATCGCTGTAGCGGATCCGGGTGTATTCTTCTTTTTCATACGGATAGAAGCCGCAGGAAAGTTTGAAGAGTTCTACTCTCTTTTTTGCTTTTTCATCCATACCTGTATTATATATAAGAAGAAAAGGCAGAGAAGAGGAAATGGTTCTTTTTTCTGACAATAACAGTTGCCATATTGATACAGGAGAAGATATGCAGAACAATTTCTTGTTTTTTGATATTGATGGAACATTGAAGGATTTCAGGACAAATGGCGTACCGAAGAGTGCATCGGATGCCATACGCAAAGCCCAGGGCAATGGGTGCCTGGCCTTTATTGCAAGCGGCAGGCCGCGCTTTATTCTCAATGAGGATTTCGGCTTTACACCTAATGGTTTCATCTTCGCCAGCGGAGCGGGATTTGAATTGAATGGAAAAGTCGTTTTAAGCAGAACATTTGATCCAAAGCTGTTACAGGAACTGATGCGCAAGGCGGAACAGTGTCATGTGTCATACAACCTGCAGGGATTTGAAGGCGGCTATGCCAGTCCGCATTTCTATCATGACTTTGAGGATGAGATGACAAATGGAAAGATGAAAGGATATCTGGAGGATGATTATCTGAGTAAGGGTCTGCGCCCGATGAACCTCTATCATGAAGAACCCATCTATAAGATTGATATTCATTATTACAAAGACTCAGCCAAGAGCACATTCATGAACTGGCTGAAAGGAAGAGCGGAATATGCCGGTACGGCATCCATGAATCCGAATTTCCTGGATGGTGCGGAACTGTCTCCGGTGGATGTCAATAAAGGCACCGGCGTCCTGATGGTTGTGACGCATTACCATGGGGACATGGAAAAGACATATGCCTTTGGTGATTCACTGAATGATTATGAGATGATCAGGACCGTCAGACATGGTGTAGCCATGTCTAACGGGGTAAAACAGCTCAGGGAAATCGCCGAATATGTGACTGATTCACCGCATGAAGACGGCATTGCTAAGGCCCTATGTCACTACCATCTGATCTAGGTATCTGCTTCAGATTCCTTTTCTGCACAGGCTTATATCGTTTACGGATGGGAAGTGAATGGCTATAATGTTAACGCGGTTCGTTAAGAACAGGTTAAACAGAACAGTATAAAACGGAGAACGTTTGGAGAGGAATTGAAATGCCAGAAGTTATCAGAATAGAGGGCGGACATGAGCTGGAAGGAGAAGTGACGATTTCCGGCAGTAAGAATGCGACCGTTGCGCTGATTCCGGCGGCGGTGCTGGCCAATGGACCGGTGACGATTGTCGGTGTACCGCAGATTGCGGATGTCAGGCATCTTTCGGAAATACTGCGTATTCTGAATGTGGATGTGGAACAGCCAAGTCCGGATCATCTGATCATTGACCCGACCCATATGAAGAATGTGGATCTGGTGGATGATGTTGTGACCAAGCTTCGTGCTTCCTATTATCTGATGGGCGCACTGCTTGGCAGATATCATCATGTCAGAATGAGAATGCCGGGCGGATGCTATCTGGGTCCCCGTCCGATTGATCTGCATCTGAAGGGGTTTGAAGCTTTAGGTGCGACGGTGAAGTATGAAAGAGGATGTTATGACATTACGGCGGACAGACTGGTCGGGGATAAGATCTTCCTGGATATTGCGTCCGTAGGGGCAACCATCAATATCATGATGGCGGCAGTATATGCCGAAGGCAGAACGGTCATTGAAAATGCGGCCAAGGAGCCGGAAATCATTGATGTGGCTACTTTATTAAATAAGATGGGTGCTCATATCAGAGGGGCCGGTACCAATGTCATCAAGATTGACGGCGTGAAGTCATTGAACGGCTGTTTCCATGAGATCATTCCGGATCGCATTGAAGCAGGTACATACATTGTCATTGCGGCAGCTATGGCAAGGAAGATGAAAATAAACAATATCATCCCTCAGCATCTGGAAGCTTTACTGATGAAGCTGGATGAGATGGGAGTAAAGATGGATGTACAGGTGGATTCTGTTACCATTGAAAAGTCAGAACATCTCAGGCCGATTGAAGTTACCACAAAGCCGTATCCCGGCTTTGCCACAGACCTGCAGCAGCCGCTGACCGTACTGATGACCCAGGCGGAAGGCGTGTCAAGAGTAGAAGAAACCATCTATGTGGAACGGTTCAAGCACTGCAATGAGCTGCAGAAGATGGGTGCCTACATTGATCTGTCGCCTGCCTGTGCAGAAATTCATGGACCGACACCGTTATATGGAACAACGGTATCTGCCACGGATTTAAGATGCGGGGCTGCCATGGTGATTGCCGGACTGATGGCAGAGGGTGTGACAACCATTGAGAATATCTATCATATTGACAGAGGCTATGATCATATTGATGATAAGCTCAATGCCATCGGGGCAAAGATCTGGCGTGAGAAAGT
>ONOV01000223.1 GCA_900319505.1 uncultured Erysipelotrichaceae bacterium | reverse complement strand
CAGTTCTTCATCACTCACCGCATCATCCAATAGTACTGTAATCCAGTGCATGTGGTTCATGTGATATGAAGGATAGATGCCTTCTTTCTGCAGCAGAGCATCTCTTCTTTCCGGCGGTACTTTCAGGTTGATGATATTGATCTCATGATGTTCTTTTCCACCAAGGTGGCCACTGTCAATAGTCATGACAAGGGCATACCATTTTCTGCTTCCCTTCAGACGGAAGACACCGGATTCATCATCATCTTCAAAAGGAAAATCAGCTTCTTCCTCATACTTCTCTTTCAGCCAGGCACTCAGCCGGCTGGCCTGCGCCGAAGCAAACAGCATATTGTCATAACAATGGTCTGCGATATCTTCCAATAGAGAAACAAATTCCCCTCTGATTTCAGCGGCATAGCTGCCGGTACCATACTGCAGAGGCATATACACTTCCTTTGTTTCATCATCAGTCACCTGTCCATCTGTCTTGCCATCCTGCACCCATACAGCAGCTGTAAAAGTATCAATCAGCTGTTTCTGATAAATCAGTCTGCCATGATCTTCCTGAAACCCGTAAGCCTTCAGCTTCTCTATTACAGGCACTTTCTTCTTTACGATGTCATCAATCAGTTTCATGAAGGAAGTATAGCGCAAAATGCATACATTCCCTCGGTTTTTCATGTAGAATATACGAGGTTGAAAAGAGGAAATAAAGAGATGGAAATCACAGAAGATATTCAGTATGTCGGTGTCAACGACCACCAGATTGATCTGTTTGAGTCTCAGTACAAAGTACCTGATGGCATGGCTTACAATTCCTATGTCATTCTGGATGAAAAAACGGCGGTCATGGATACCGTGGACGTACATTTCACTAAGGAATGGCTCAGCAATATTGCCAGTGTACTGAAGGATAGAAAGCCGGATTATCTGATTGTCCAGCATATGGAACCTGACCACAGTGCAAGCATCGCTGCTTTCATGGAGAAGTATCCTGAGACAGCGATTGTAGGCAATGCCAAGACATTTGATATGTTATGCAATTTCTATGGTCACTGCTATACAAACACAGTTACCGTCAAAGAAAAGGATACTCTGAATCTCGGAAAGCACATTCTGCACTTTGTCTTTGCCCCGATGGTACATTGGCCTGAAGTCATGATGACTTATGATGAAACAGATAAGGTTCTGTTCTCCGCTGACGCCTTCGGCAAGTTCGGTGCCAATGATGTGGAAGAACCTTGGCTTGATGAAGCCAGAAGGTATTACATCGGCATTGTCGGCAAGTACGGCATGCAGGTCATGAACCTGTTCAAGAAGATCGGCGGTATTGAAATCAAGACAATCTGCTCTCTGCATGGGCCGGTGTTATCCGGTGATCTGACCCCGTATCTCAATGCCTATACAAAGTGGGCTTCCTATACACCGGAAGAGGATGGTGTTGTCATTGCCTATACTTCCGTCTATGGCCATACAAGAGAAGCAGCCAATCTCCTGGCGGAAGAGCTGACTGCCAGAGACGTGAAGACAGAGGTTTATGACCTGGCCAGATGCGATATCCACCAGGCTGTGGCTGCTGCCTACAAGTACAGCAAGGTTGTCTTTGCCACAACAACATATAACGCGGATATCTTCCCGCCGATGCGCTTCTATATGGAAAACCTCACCGAGAGAAATTTCCAGAACAGAACCGTTGCCTTTATCCAGAACGGATCCTGGGCGCCTATGGCTGAAAAAGTCATGAGAGGTATTCTGGAAAAGTCCAGGAACCTCACTTACTGTGAGCACAATGTCACCATCAAGTCTGCTGTTACAGAAGCGAACAAAGAAGAAATCAAAGCTCTGGCAGAAGAACTTTCCAAATAAGTATTTATACTGACATCTGGTCCCGTGGCCGGATGTCTTTTCTTTCTCTTTCAACAGCTGATTTCCGCTGCGGTGTAAAAGGTCGATATTGCCTGATCGCCATGCAGAGACTAAGCTGTACTTACTGAAGGATACTATCATGGTACAGATTTATGGAACAATCGGGCCGGCCTGCAGCTCCTGTGAAATCATGCAGGCAATGTTCAGAGAAGGAATGACAGGCATGCGTCTGAATCTTTCCCACACTTCTCTTCTGGAAAGCCGTGAAACCATTCAGGCTTTCCAGAAGAGTGCTGACAGCTGCCAGGTAAAACCGCAATTATTGATTGATATGCAGGGACCTGAACTGCGCATCGGCAGATTAACCAGTAAGCTTGAAATACATAAAGGAGATACCGTCGAAGTACCGATGCAGGAAGCGGTCATGACCTTTCTCAAAGAAGGTGATCACGTGCTGATTGATGACGGAAAATTCAGAGCAGAAGTTATGGAAATGCATGATGACAATGCTTCACTGCTTTTCCATAATGACGGCATCCTGGAAAGCAGAAAGTCAATCAAGATTGAAGGCAGAGAAGTACAAGGCCCTGCTTTGACACTTCATGACAGAGAGAATATTGATCTTGCCAGGGAATACGGTGTCACAGCCATCATGGAGCCATTTGTCAACAATGCGGAAACACTGAAGGAAATCCGTCATGTCCTGCATGAAAAACAGCTTGATCAAATTCAGATCTATGCCAAAATTGAAAACAGAGAAGGTGTGAAGAACCTGTCTGAAATCATTCCACAGGCAGATATGATCGTCATTGCAAGAGGAGATCTTGGCAATGATATTCCCTTATGGAAGCTGCCTGCTGTACAGAAGGATATTGAACAGACATGTCTTTCAGCTCACAAGCCATTCATGGTGGTCACACAGATGCTGACATCCATGATTCATAATCCCTTCCCTACCCGGGCTGAAGTATCCGACATCTTCAACGCTGTCAATGACGGTGCAGATGCCGTGATGGTAACCAATGAAACAGCCGTAGGAAAGTATCCCGTTGAAACCATTCGCTATCTGTCTTTAACCGCCGCAGAAGCTAAACAGTACAGAAACAGAAGAGGATGAAGCACATTATTCAGCTCCATCCTCTTCTTCTTTCTCTTTCTTTTTTCCAGGAACATCCCTGAGTCTTTTGCCTTTCATGAAATACTGAATGTAGGCAAGAATACCGATTCCAAGAATCGTCAGCAGATTATCCAGGGCACTGGCACTTTCAATGATCATATGCCTTGTCATGGCAAACATCATGACTTCCAGAACCGCATGAAGATCCGGTGCAGCCAGCAGCCGGAAGAACTCCGCTCCGATGACAATATCCAGTACATATGTCAGGAAATCATCATACAGATGAAAGTCCAGCGAGCGATCTGCCATTCTGCCAATGACAGGAAACAGATGTACGATCTCAATCACTACCGCAGCCATGACAAACACAGCCATGATCAGTTCAACTGCTCTTTCAATCTGATGCGCGGTCTTTCTGATCTTATCTTCGTGTCTCAGTTTCTCATCTTCCATACGCATACCATCCTGTTACTATTCTAATAGGAAGTTTTGTTTTACAGCAATAATATAGACAATATGCTGTCTTTCATGCTTCTGAAGACGGCTGATTCTTTTTTCATCAAGGCAGTCAGTATATCCTGCTCTTCTGCAGGAAGAGAAGACTGTCTGACAATTTCATCATAAGTATATGTATGCATAGCGGCATACAGCAGAACATCAGCTGAAGAAAATTATGAATTATATACGATCGGATATAAAAAGCACACCAGGTATTACCCAGTGTGCCCTGTAAGTTCTGAATTGACTTACTTGATGATCGGCTCTTCCCAGCAGGAAGGATAATCATCATAGCCGAGGATCTTGCAGACGGTAGCGGCAACATTTGCCAGACCGAAGTCGCCATCCTTGATCTCTGTGCCTTCCGGTCCGTTATATACAGCAAACGGAACTCTGGCCAGAGAGTGGGATGTCTTCGGCTTGCCGTTCTTATCCAGCATCTCATCGGAGTTGCCATGATCAGCCATGACTAACAGTGTATAGTCATACTTCATGCAGGCATCCATGACTCTTCTGAGGTTGAGGTCAACAGACTCAACACCGATGATTGTAGCTTCATAGTTTCCGGTATGGCCTACCATATCGCCATTCGGATAGTTGCATCTGAGGAACTGATACTTGCCGGTTGCCATTGCAGCTTCCATCTTCTCAGTCACTTCAGTTGCCTTCATCCAAGGCTTCTGATCGAACGGGATGATATCGGAATCGACTTCTTCCCAGTCTTCCAGTTCTTCAGAGAACTTTTCAGAGCGGTTGCCGTTCCAGAAATATGTCATATGACCGAACTTCTGTGTTTCGGAGCATGCATAGCTCTTAACGCCCTTCTTAACAAGGAACTCACTTAATGTATGTTCAATGTGCGGCGGTTCAACAAGGAAGTTCTTCGGCAGATGGAGATCTCCATCATACTGCAGCATGCCGCAGTAATATACCTTCGGCTTCTTGACCATGTCGAACTTGTCGAATGTATCCATGTAGTCGAAGCACTTGGAAATTTCAACAGCACGGTCGCCTCTGAAGTTATAGAGAATGACAGAATCGCCGTCATCAATTGTACCAACCGGATTGCCATCCTTGTCAGCAACAACAAATCCTGGCAGATACTGATCGGTGTAGTTGCCTTCCTTACGATATGTTTCAATTGCTTCAGTTGCGGAAGCGAACTTTCTGCCGTCACCCATAACATGGATGTGCCAGCCCTTTTCTACCATGCCCCAGTCAGCTTCATAACGGTCCATGGTGATGACCATACGGCCGCCGCCGGAAGCGATGCAGCTGTGGAATGTATCATCATTGAGTTCAGCCATTACCTTTTCCAGCTGATCAACATACTGAAGAGCACTTGTTTCAGGAACATCACGGCCATCAAGCAGAGCATGTACTCTGACTTCCGGCAGTCCTTCCTTCTTTGCTTCCTTAAGCATTGCAATCAGATGAGAAATATTGGAATGAACATTGCCATCGGACAGAAGACCGATGAAATGCAGTTTGCCATTGTGCTCCTTGGCATACTTGACCGCATCAATCCACGCCTGTGACTTATAGATGTCACCGGACTCGATGCTTTCATTGACAAGCTTGGCACCCTG
>ONOV01000224.1 GCA_900319505.1 uncultured Erysipelotrichaceae bacterium | reverse complement strand
TGAAGAACGGCTCAACTTTCCGTTCCTAAGCAGATTATAGAACGAATTTTCAAAACCGGGGAGACTGTCTCCTCTTTTCGTGGTGGCTGATCAGAAAAATTCTGAAGCTTATGAATTTATCGAAGAAATAACCGAAAAAGGGCTTGATTTAAGTTATCAAATTTATGTGGACTAAGAGGGATAACTGCATATATATAGGCTGAGGTGAAGTATGAAATGGAATGTCAGAATGATTGCGCAGGTTCTTTTGACTGGCTGCTGTGTGCTGTCAGGGGTATGTACCACATTACATTATTACCGCAGGAATGAAGTACGGCTGGAATTGAATTGCAGGGAGGCAGAGGTGGAACAGTACAGCAGCTTTGATGCCATGGCGTATGTGAAGGAAATGAGTACAGCAAAGACGGTAGTGGAACTGCCCTGTGTGGATACGAGTAAACCCGGGGAACAGATTGTCGTATACCGGATGGAAGGATGGGGGAAGAAGATTGAAAGAATGCTGCGGGTCAAAGTAGTGGAAAAGGAAGAGAAAGAAGAAAGAAGGATAGAGGTGCAGTAAAGAAAAGCAGAAGACTTACTGGAAGTCTTCTGCACATTTCAGACCATAGGCACTTTCGGTATGCAGGACGGCATTGTCGATGGCTGCTGCTACTGCTTTGGCCCCAAGTGTACCGGCAATGTTGAGATCGGATGCGATGGTGCCATAGCTCATGGCATACAGGCTGTCGCCATCCCATTTGGTATGAACGGGATAGATGGTTCTTGCATAGCCGTCGTGACCCATGCCGGCGATCTTGGTCAGTTCGGTCTTGTTGAATTTTCCGTTTGTCAGGATGGCGCCGATGGTGGTGTTTGTATGTTCTTTAAGAGTAATGCTGTTCTGCATGGCAAAGAGGGCTTCTTCACAGCTTGCCTGAAGCGTACCGTCATCACTGATCATGCCGGCAAGCTTTCTGCCGTCTGAAGGATCATAAACATCTCCCATGGCATTGACAGCGACAATGGCGCCAACCTTCAGATCACCTGCCTGAAAGGCAGCAGCCCCGATGCCGGACTTCATTGCCTGATCCGCTCTGCCGGCCTTGCCTACAGATGCGCCGGTACCGGCACCATGATTGCCTTCTTTGAAGTTCGGGGCATTCAGGCATGCGGTATAGCCCATGGCGGCATCCGGTCTGATATCTCTTCGGCCAACCCCAAGATCAAACAGACAGGAAGCACAGACAATCGGCACAACCCCATAGCCGGTTTCAAAGCCGATGTTCTTTTCTTCCAGATACCGCATGACGCCTGTGGCGCTGTCCAGTCCGAAGGCAGAACCGCCGGAGAGCACAACGGCATGTACAGCATCATTGCTGGCAAGCGGATTGAGCAGGCCGCTTTCCCGGCTGGCCGGACCGCCGCCCCGGATATCAATGCCTGTACAGGCACCATGCGGTGCCAGAATGACGGTGACACCTGTACCGGCCTCGGTGTTTTCGGCCTGGCCGATGGAAAAACCTTCAATATCAGTAATGCTGATCTGCTTTAATATGGAATTCATACTGTTACCTCGAAACTAATTTAGCACAGATTACACGTCAGCATCATTTTTCATCAGTTGATTATGAAAACGTTATTATTTTTGGCATTACATGCGCATGCATGTAAAAAAGTTGATATACTAACAGCGAATCACAAGTTCTTAGACAAGGGGATCTTTTATTACATGGCAGGTCGTGATTATTTTTCATTTGAAACCATACGCGATCATGATAAGAACATTATCTGTTATTACGTTACAATGATCGGGACTATCGAGGAAGATGGCGCTGTCCACATGCGGACGGATCTTGGCAAAGAAGGGGACGAGAAGATGGCGTTCGGCCGTCTGACCGTCCGCAACTATGATAAGAAAATACAGATGCTGACAAATGAGACAGGGAGCAGAGTCTACTATCATTACTGGAATGAAGAAGAAGGGTCAGTGGATATCATCAGTTTTACGGCCAAGGGATGGAGAGCGGATGAAGCGTTTGCGTTTGAAGCAGGCGATAGAGTACTTGTTCAGGGAAAAGCATTTATCCGTAAGAATGATGAAGGGCGGTTCCCGGGCAGAAATCCTGAGCTGAGTGTAACGGCAAGCGGTCTGTTCAGAATCGGCAGAGCCAGAAGACCGCACCGCGGTATGAATGCCCAGCTGATCCCGCAGAAGTGAGAAGTTCATCATAAAGGACTTCTTTTTTTGTTATCCTTTCATTCTGCACAACAGACGTGAAAATAGAATACAATAGACAGTATTAATAAAAGCCGGAAAGGCAGGCATTTTATGAAGCAGAACAGTAATACGGATATTTTGATTGAACGGCTGAAGCAGAATCAGTATGAAAGTGAATTGGAACGGCGAAAAGACGCGGATGCACTGTTTGCGGCAGGCTGTGCAGAAGATAATGATACATGGAAGAGCCTGGCGCTTTATTATCTGGCCTCGGAAAGAATAACGGCACAGGATGAAATGACGCTGGATCATCTGCTGGGAGA
Organism: uncultured Erysipelotrichaceae bacterium; assembly: GCA_900319505.1. Taxonomy (GTDB): domain Bacteria; phylum Bacillota_I; class Bacilli_A; order Erysipelotrichales; family Erysipelotrichaceae; genus Bulleidia. Next base: position 2,167 of record ONOV01000224.1, on the reverse strand, counting down.
GGATATACGGGATAAAGTGACAGGACTGCTCATGATGCGTCCTTTCCTGCATCTGGCGGATGAAGAGAATAAAAGAAGGAAAGAGGGAAAGAAGTTTGTCCTTCTTTTCTACAATATTCTCAACTTTGCAAGATATAATTACAGGTTTGGTCTGGATGAGGGGGACAGACTGCTATTGTCAGACCAGACCGTATGATTGTGTACTGGAACAAAGCTGCCCAGGCCCTTACCGGCTACAGCAGGGGATGGATGTGCGGCCGCCGGTGCAATGAAACCCTGCTGAAACATATGGATGAGGCAGGCAATGATCTCTGCCGTTCGAAATGTCCGTTTCTGAAAGTGCTTGAAACAGATCAGCCGGCTGCACAGAATCTCATTCTGCACAAGCGGGATGACGGCACATTGAAAGTCAGAGCCGTATTTACCCCGATCAGAGACGCCAACGGTACAGCTGTTGAAGTTCTGGGGCAGTTCTATCCTTTGGAAGAGGAGGTACATCCATGATTGCAGGCATGTATGATCAGAGCATTATGAATATGATTCAGAAGCTCAAAGACGAAGATGAAGACAGTGCGGTAATTGCCGATGAGCTGTATCGCATTGGCAGATCCATGCAGGATGATTATCTGATGGGCATTGCCGTCTATGGCAGGGCCAGAGCGCGTCTGTTTGATTCACTTCATCTGAATGCGGTCATGACAGATGCTCTGGAAGCGGTGGAACACAGCAAGCTGGCCAAGAATTATGATACGCTGTGCCGGGCTTATATCCTGCTTGGCATTGTATCGGATATTCATATCAACTATCCCCTGGCCGTTGCCTACTATATTGATGCGGCCGGTATTGTTCCCAAAACGGAGAATCCAAAACTGAATGGTGCGATTGTCAATACCAATATTGCCCAGATCTTTGCGGCTGTACATGAATATGAAAAAGCAGAATACTACAATAACATGGCCATTGAACTGATGATAGGAGCAGAAAAAACACCAGCCTATGTCAGGGATATGGCATCCATGCTTGCCAGTTCTGCAAGCTATGCCCTGGAAGCCGAAAGTGATATAGCGGAAGCAGAAAAGAAATACAGCGAAGCAGAAAAGCTCAGAGGCAGAGAAGGCTGGGATGAGTTCAGCGATATGGATCAGCTGCTGACAAGAATCCGTATTTCGGCCGCCAGGCACGATGATGCAGAAGTCATGAAATACTATCATGATTTCATGGCAATTCAGACCAGTCTGCCATATACGGCTGACTGTATTGAAGGTGTGAATTATCTGCTGAGCTATATGATTGAGCATAGGCAGTTCGAAGCCTGTAAGGAAATCGTTGCGTATGTTGAAAGCAGACTCGATACAGAAGTACCTGGTGTACTGATGCAGGTATATGATGAGGAAATACGCTACTACAAGGCGATTGGAAACACGGAAAAGGAACATGCCATGGCATTGAAGTACTATGAAGCCAGCATGAAAAAAGCCAATGAGGATGACCGTGCTGCGGTGATTGCGGTAGAAGGTTCATTGTCTGGGGCAAGACTGAGTGAAGAAAACACAAGGCTTCTGAAAGAAGCGGAAACGGATCAATTGACCGGCCTGCCCAACCGCTATGCCTTGCATACTCACAGTGAAGAGCTGTTTGACGCATGTTACAGGGAACAGAGGAATCTTGGCGTAGAGATCATGGATGTGGACTTCTTCAAGGAATACAACGATACCTATGGTCATGTAAAGGGGGATGAATGCCTCAAGGCAGTTGCGGATGTCATTAAGAAGGAGATCAGGAAAGAACCAGGCATGTTTGCGGCAAGGTATGGCGGTGATGAGATTATTCTGATGTATGACAGTCTGTCGGAGGAACGTATGGAAGAAATCATGCAGGAAATTGAAGATGGCGTGCGTGATCTCCATATGGAACACAGGAACTCAAAGGTTTCTGATTCTGTTTCAATATCACAGGGACTGTATTCTGCTGTGCCGAAGTTTAATAACAGAATATGGGATTATACGGCCGGTGCTGACAATGTGCTGTATTATGTGAAGAATCATCATAAGGGAAGCTGGTGTCATACAAATCGGCATAATTACCGTTCGCCTGAAAATGGCACAAAAGGATGGGAAAAAGAAAAGAAATGAGGCAATTTACATGGACTGCCTCATTTCTTTTCAAC
>ONOV01000225.1 GCA_900319505.1 uncultured Erysipelotrichaceae bacterium | reverse complement strand
TTGTACCGACCAGAATCTTTCCTTCCTGCATGATATCAGCAGTTCTGTATCCTTTGTTCAGAACTGTATTTACTGCATTTTCAATATCATCCGCTTCTTCTTTCATGCCGAAGCTGTAGCGCAGCATCATTCCGGCTGAGAGAATACAGGCAATGGGATTGACGATGTCTTTTCCGGCAATATCCGGGGCTGAGCCATGGATGGGTTCATATAAACCGTTGGACGTATCCCCAAGTGATGAGGAAGGAATCATCCCGATGGAGCCGGTGATCTCACTGGCTTCATCACTCAGGATATCCCCGAACAGGTTCTCCGTCACAATGACATCGAACTGGGAAGGATCTTTGACAATCTGCATCGCCGCATTATCGACAAACATCGTGGAATATTCCACTTCCGGATAGTCTTTCTTCAGCTCATCAAACACCTTGAACCAGAGTCTGCTTGTATCAAGAACATTATGCTTGTCAACCATGCATAACTTCTTATGGCGCTTCATGGCCGTCTCAAAGCCGATCTTCCCGATCCGTCTGATTTCATGTTCACTGTAGGGCATCTCATCCAGAGCATACAGCTCCCCGTCAGCCATCTTTGTCTCTTTCCTGCCGAAGTAGGCACCGCCGATGAGTTCTCTGACGATGATGAAGTCAATCCCCCGATCGGTGATCTTCTTTTTCAAAGGCGAGGCATCTGCCAGCTGCGGCCAGATCTTTGCCGGCCGGTTATTGGCATAAAGACCCATGCCTGCACGAATCCGCAGCAGCCCTTTTTCAGGACGTTTTTCCCCCGGCAGCCCTTCCCATTTCGGCCCGCCGATTGCCCCCAGCAGAACACTGTCCATGGCCTTGGCCTTGTTCAGCTCTTCTTCCGGCAGCGGATCGCCATATCTGTCAATGGCTTCCCCGCCCATGGCAATATCCGTATAAATGAAGTGATGCCCGTACTTTTCTTCGATCTTCTTAAGAACAGCAACCGTCTCCCGCATGATTTCTCTAGAAGAATAGTCGCCCCAGATCAGCCCGATCTTCTTTTCCATCACTGTTTCCTCAGATAGGGCATCAGACCGCCGGCATCGATAATCCCCTGGATAAACGGCGGGAAGGGCTGGGCCTGATAGCTTTCTTTCCTTGTGATATTTTCAATGACACCGGTATCGAAATGAACTTCGATCTCATCACCGTCCTCAATCTTATTGCAGGCTTCTTCACATTCCAGAATGGGCATGCCGATATTGATGGCATTGCGGTAGAAGATACGGGCAAAGCTCTTGGCAATGATGCAGCCCACTTTATTTGTCTTAAGAACAAGCGGGGCATGTTCACGGGATGAACCGCAGCCGAAGTTCCATCCGGCCACAATCATATCGCCAGGCCTGACTTTCTTCACAAAGGAAGGATCAATATCCTCCATGGCGTGTTTTGCCAGTTCCCCGGCATCCGGGGTATTGAGATACCTTGCCGGAATGATGACATCTGTATCTACATTGTCTCCATAACAGAATACATTTCCTCTGACACTTTCCATAACTCAGACCTCCCTTGGATCCGTAATATAACCGGTTAATGCACTGGCCGCAGCCGTATAGGGCGAGGCCAGATATACTTCAGATGTCACATGTCCCATACGGCCGACAAAGTTGCGGTTGGTCGTGGAGATGCATCTTTCATGTTCTGCCAGCACCCCCATATACCCGCCAAGACACGGTCCGCAGGTCGGGGTTGATACCACGCATCCCGCATCAATGAAGGCAGTCGTATAGCCGCGCACAATACATTCCTTATATACCTGCATGGTTGCCGGGATGATGATCACACGCACATCCTCTGCCGCATGCTTTCCATGCAGGACTTCATAAGCCGCTTCCATGTCTTCCATGCGGCCGTTGGTACAGGAGCCGATGACAACCTGTTCAATACGGATATTCTTTCCTTCCCTGGCCGGATGGGTGTTCTCCGGCAGATGGGGATAGGATACCGTCGGTTCCAGTTCATCAAGATTGATTTCAACCGTCTTCTGATAGACAGCGTCTTCATCCGCTTCATAGATCCTGTATGGTCTCTGACTTCTGTCCTTCATGTATGCCGCCGTCTTTTCATCCACCGGGAAGATGCCGTTTTTCGCTCCGGCTTCAATAGCCATATTACAGATGGTGAATCGATCATCCATGGATAATGCTTTCACCCCTTCCCCAGTAAACTCCAGTGACTGATACAGCGCGCCATCCACCCCGATCATACCGATCAAATGCAGAATGACATCCTTGCCAGTCACTCTTTCCCTGAGGCTTCCCTTCAGAACAACCCTGATGGCATCCGGAACCTTGAACCATGCCTTGCCGGTTGCCATGCCGGCTGCCATATCCGTACTGCCGACCCCTGTGGAGAAGGCCCCCAGAGCACCATATGTACAGGTATGGGAATCCGCTCCGATGATACAGTCGCCTGCCGTTACAATACCCTGTTCCGGCAGTAAGGCGTGCTCAATGCCCATCTTTCCCACATCATAGAAGTTGGTAATTGCATGGGCTCTGGCAAATTTCCGGCAGGTCAGTGACTGCCGGGCAGCCTTGATATCTTTATTGGGAACAAAGTGGTCCAGAACAATGTTCACTCTGTCCCTGTCGAATACATCCGTGAACCCTGCCTTCTCAAAGGCCTGTACCGCTACCGGCGTGGTGATATCATTGCCCAGCACCTCATCCACATCCGCCATGATCAGCTGCCCCGCATGGACTTCATCCATACCGGCATGGGCAGCCAGAATCTTCTGTGTCATTGTCATTGCCATATGCTTATGCCTCCCTGTTGTTTATGGCTGATACCAGGGCATAGATACCTGCCCGGATAATATCATGATTCTCACCGGCGCCCCATGTCCGTTTTCCATCCGGCCAGATGAGGCCTACGTAACAGGCTGCCCGGGCGGATGATTTCTTGTCAAGGGCATGTTCGGTATACGTATCCAGTGAAAAGTCCAGTCCAAGACCGTCCTTGATCGCATTGCTGACGGCATTGAGACGGCCGTTGCCTTCCCCATAGAACTCTTTTTCTTCTCCTCTGACGCTGCACGTAACCACAGCCCGGATCTGTTTTCCCTGTATGAAGTGCGCTTCCCTGACTTCAAACAGCGGTCCTGTCCTGTTGAGATATGTATCTTTGAAGACCTGATAAACTTCATCCGGCTTCAGTTCCGCATGGGCGTGATCCGATACTTCCTTGACCGTATAGCCGAAATCTTCCCGCATCTTTTTGGGCAGGCTGTAGCCATAGGACTGCTCCAGAACATAGCCGATGCCGCCCTTGCCCGACTGGCTGTTGATCCGGATGACATCCGCATCATAGGTACGGGAAACATCCATGGGATCAATGGGCAGATACGGCACGGTCCAGCGGTGTTCCTGTTTTTCCTTACGGTATGCCATCCCCTTGGCAATGGCATCCTGATGGGAGCCTGAGAAAGCCGCAAACACAAGTGATCCGGCATAGGGCTGGCGCGGTGATACCTGCATGTGCGTCAATCGTTCATAAGTCTCGCAGATCTTCGGCATATTGCTGAAATCAAGATGGGGATCAACCCCATGGGTATACATGTTCATGGCAAGGGTGATCGCATCCACGTTGCCGGTTCTTTCACCATTGCCGAAGAGGCAGCACTCAACCCGCTGGGCCCCGGCAAGCAGCGCCAGTTCCGCATCCGCTGTACCTGTTCCCCGATCATTATGAGGATGGGTGGAAAGGATCACACTGTCGCGGTACTTCAGCCGGTCCGAACAGTATTCAATCTGATTGGCATAAATATGAGGCATGCTCATTTCAACCGTAACCGGAAGATTGATAATCATCGGTCTTTCCTCAGTCGGTTTCATCACATCCAGAACCGCATTGCATACTTCCAGCGCATAATCCGGTTCAGTTCCCGTAAAGGACTCCGGGGAATATTCAAACATGAAGCTGCCTTCATATTCCTCCGATAATTTTCTGACCAGTTCTGCCCCGTCTACCGCAATCTGTTTGATCTCTTCCTTTGACTTGTGAAACACCTGTTCCCGCTGAACTGATGAAGTGGAGTTGTAAAAGTGGATCACAGCCTTCTTTGCCCCGCGTACTGCTTCAAATGTCTTACGGATAATGTGTTCCCGGCATTGGGTCAGTACCTGTACCGTCACATCATCCGGAATCATATTCTTCTCAATCAATGTCCTGAGGAATTCATATTCCGTTTCGGAAGCTGCCGGAAACCCTACTTCAATTTCCTTGAACCCGATTTTCACCAGCATCTGAAAGAACTCCAGCTTTTCTTCCAGCGACATCGGCACAATCAGAGCCTGGTTGCCATCTCTGAGATCTACGGAACACCAGATCGGTGCCTTTTCAATGTGATCTTTCTTCACCCAGCGATACGCATTGACTTTGGGGGCATAGTAGCCCGGTACATACTTGGTTACATCCATCTTCTTTTCTCCTTGCCATCAAACAAAAAAAATCGTCTCCATCTGCAGAGACGAGTCAATTACCCGTGGTACCACTCTTTTTGTCATTTCTGACCGCTCACTACAATCGGCCTGATCCAGGCGAATTGCTTTCCTTTTAACGGTGGAATCTCCGTGCAGAACTACTTGTTTCACCCTGCCGGCTCAAAGGTGAGTGTGTTTCTTCTCCATTGCCTTCTTCCACCACCCGAAGGCTCTCTATTGAACTTCTGAAGAGACACGATCCTTATCAACGCCCTTTTCTGTTACAAGTGTAAGTTTAAATAATTATTTACATTATGTCAAATCATTTTTTCTGAAAATATTTACATTCCATATAACACCAGTAAACACAGACGTAAACTTTCTCCACCTGCATACAAAAAGGGCAGATCACATCATGTGAACTGCCCTTCTCTCAGCTTTCTGATTCTTTTAAATTATTCTGCTGCCTTGACAAGTTTGAGCAGCTCTTCCTTCGGCTGGAAACCAACCGTAGCAGCCGCCTGTACGCCATCCTTGAAGGAGATGAGTGTCGGAATGGACATGATGCCGTATCTTTCGGCAACATCCGGGCACTGGTCCACATTCACCTTGATGAATGTCACATCCCTGTTCTCATCGGCCAGCTGTTCCACAACCGGACTCAGCATCTTGCATGGGCCGCACCAGTCAGCATAGAAATCTACAAATACACTATGATTGTTCTTCAGGATTGCATCGTAATCCGCAGCATCTTTTACAATATACATGGTTTATTACCTCCATGCCTATTATGCCACAGCCGGCCGCTGTACATCCACCGGGATGCTTTTATCTGAGTCTTGCCCCGGCTGCTTCATCCACAATGACGGTAACATCATTGTGCTTCTGCAGAATGCTGGCCGGACAGTCTGTTGTCAGCGGCCCTTTCAGCATGTCATATACAGCATCTGCCTTGTTGGCACCGGTCGCAATCAGAACTATTTTGCGTGCCCGCATGACAGTAGCCAGACCCTGGGTCAAAGCTCTTGTCGGAACTTTGCTCTTATCGCCGTCAAAGAAACGGGCATTGTCAGAGATTGTCTGTTCGGTCAGATCCGTGACATGGGTTTCCGCATCAAACGGTGTACCGGGTTCATTGAAGGCAATGTGGCCGTCCGAGCCGATGCCAAGTACCTGCAGATCAACTGTCACCTTCTTCAGCTCAGCTTCATAGCGCTTTGCCTCGGCATCCGGATCTGCGGCCAGACCGTTTTCAATGTGCGTATTCTCTTCTTTGATATCTATGGCATCAAAGAGATTTTCATGCATGAAAGTGTAATAGCTCTGTTCATCCTCTTTGCCAAGGCCTACATACTCATCAAGATTCCAGGTGGAAACATCCCGATAGGATCTGCCGGAAGCCTTGTGGTCCGCAATCATCTTCTTGTAAAGACCGACCGGAGAGCTGCCTGTTGCCAAACCCAGTACAGCATCCTTCTTCTGATCCAGGACACCTTTCATTACCTTGAACGCTTCCGAACTGACTTCATCGTAATTCCTGCATATGACTAAATGAAACATGATTCATACCTCTTTTCTTCTGTTCACCTTCAAATTAGCACAGATCTGTTTACTTTACAGTAACAGAATATGAAACATGGAACGTATCATGCTCTTCAATAAAATGCGTGCCATCCCGTTTGTCATAAGAAGTATCCACCCGGCCGTAATCCGCATGGGAAAGCCATGGTTCAATACAGACAAACGGCGCATGCGGGCTCCAGAAAGCCAGCCATTCAAATGCGCTGTAATCCACTGTTACCCCATGGGTGCCATCCGTTAAAGATACCTTTGTACCATGCGGATGATGGATAATAATCGTATCTGCCAGCACATCCGGATTGAGCTTCAGCACTGTCTCGTCCTTCATGACTGTCTTCTTCCACAGGAAGTTCTGCGGTGTATCAAACACAAGCTGATAGTCTTCATACTTCTTTGTCTGATCCATCGGCACATTGAAAGCCGGATGCAGGCCGAAATGGAACGGCATGCCCTCTTCATTTTCGTTTGTGATGTCATAGGTGATGGTCAGGGTTCTATCCTGCAGTACATAATGAATATCCATCGTGAAATGATACGGATACTGTTTCAGAGTTTCTTCACTGTCTTTCAATTCCATCACGATTTCATGATCATCGTGCTTCACACAGGTGAAATCACTGTGGCGGGCAAAGCCATGGTTGCCGGTCGCATATGTCTTTCCCTTGATGTGCAGCAGTTTATCATACGTACTGCCTACCATCGGGAATAAAGTGGGATTGCGGCCGGACCAGTACGCCGGATTGCCGTTCCACATGTACTCAATGCCTGTTTCCAGATCTTTGAAAGAATGAATTTCACTGGCGTGCTCGTCCACTTCCACAAGCACTTTTTCATTCTGAATGATATAAGATGACATATTAATTCCTCCATGCCGATTATATAACAGAAGACACACTGGATTTTTTCCAATGTGTCCCGATTGACTTATATCTTTTCGGCCAGAATGTCGCCTACGGCCAGGCCGTTGGCAGCTGCCTGGGCAAGGCTTCTGGTAAAGCCGGCCCCATCACCCAGGGCATAGATGTCAGGTGCACCTTCCAGCTCAAAGTCCTTTGCGGCCGGACGGGCACTGTAGTACTTGCATTCCACCCCATACAGCAGCGTATCATAGTTGGCTGTACCTGGTGCCACTTTATCCAGGGCATGGAGTGTTTCAACGATATTGTCGAGCTGGCGCTTCGGCATACACAGAGACAGATCGCCCGGCACTGCTTCCAGCGTCGGTCTGACAGAGCTCTTGCGCAGTCTTTCCGGGGTTGTACGCTGTCCCTTTTCAAGATCACCCAGTCTCTGTACCAGTACATAGCCGCCTGAGATCTTATTGGCCAGAGCCGCAATATCACGGGCATAGGCAACCGGCTCATGGAACGGTTCGGTGAAGTTGGTAGAAGAGAGAAGTGCAAAGTTGGAGTTGCCGGACTGCTTTGCCTTGTCTTTATAAGAATGTCCGTTGACCGTCAGAACACCATCGGAATTCTCAGTGACGACATAGCCTCTTTCATTGAAGCAGAACATACGGGTCATATCACCGTAATGACCTGATTTGTAATAGATCTTCGGTTCATAGATACGGGAAGAGAACGGTTCCCAGATCTCATAGGGAAGCTCTACTCTGACCCCGATATCCACCTGGTTGTTGGTGCACGGCACACCGTTATGGTCACACCAGTTCTGGAACATGCGGTTGCCGATACGGCCCACGGCAAAGATAACCTTTTCACCGGTAACCGTATGTTCTTCATTTGCCTTAGTGAAATGAACCACATGACTGCCCTTTTCCACATCACTTACAACAGCCTGGGTAACAATGTCAACCCTGCCGTCAAGAGAATGGATCAGATTCAGCATTGTCCCGTAATTGGCATCCGTGCCCAGATGCTTCACCTCGGCCTGCTGCATATGCAGATCATACTTCAGACACTCTGCCTTGAGTTCATTGTCCGGATGATAGACTTCATTGTCGGCACCATTGCGCATGAGGATATCATCTGCCTGATGGATGTAATCCAGCACTTTCTTTTCATCCATGACCTGCGGCAGCCACCCGCCGTATTCCGTGGTGATGTTGTATTTGCCATCAGAGAATGCCCCTGCCCCGGCCATGCCTTCCATGATGGCACAGGGATTGCACTTCAGACATCTTGCTGTCTTGCCTTTCAGAATCGGACAGGCCCTGTTTTCCAGATCCTTTCCTCTTTCCAGGATCAGAATGCTCAGATCTTTTCTTTTTTCACTCAGCCTTACGGCGCACATCAGTCCCCCGATGCCTCCGCCGATGATAACGGCATCATACTTTTCTTTCATTCTTCTTCTTTCTCTTTCTTATCACTGGCAACACTGCCGGCAACAATAGCATAGACCGCATTTCTTGATGCCTTGACAAACAGTGCTTCCATCCGGATTCTTTCGCTCAGCGTCTGATCGCCTTCCCCAAGGGAAGAACGGATCGCCCTGGCATGCGGTACAAGCCGCAGCAGATACTGCTTCAAAGAGCGCATCAGATTCTTCTTCTCTTCCGCCGGTATTTCTTCCTTTGCGATCGCATCTGTCATTTCATTGAACATCAGATACATCATGCCGTAGAACCTGTCCGGAACATGGGACATATTTTCCGCCTGTGTCAGCATTCTCTTATAGGCCAGAATATGACCGGAAAGCTGGGCACAGCGATCATCCGCATTCTCAAGCTGTCTGGCCCGGTATACGGATAAAGGCGCATCCGTATAAATAACCTTCTCCGCCTTGAGAAGCGACAGGTAGAACAGAATATGATCCGCATAGCCTACTTTGGAAGGATAGCGGAATGCCTCCGTGATCTTACGGCGGTACAGCTTTGATTGGGAGCGGGGATCAATCAGGAAAAGATCACGGTAGTCCTCATCCTCACGGTGATAGACATCAGCACATTTGAGCGAAACCCGTTTCTTATCATAACACGGGTCATAGATCAGACTGCCGCTCATTCCCTGCTGGTCCATGCGGGCTCCTACGACAATATCCGCCCCGCTCATGCGGGCCATGGACAGAAGCGTGGAAACACCCCTGGGTTCAATCATATCATCCGCATCACAGATCATGAAATAATCACTGTGGCATGCCCTGACCCCGGTACGGATAGCCGAGCCATAGCCGCCGTTGGCCTTGCGGATGCAGCGGAAAAGAGACGGGGCTTTTCTGAGATATTCATCAATAACAATCTGGGAATGGTCTGTAGAGCCATCGTTGACAACAAGTACTTCAAAACTCCTGCAGTCCTGCTTCAGCAGGGCATCAAAGCAGCCTCTCAGATAATTTTCTCCATTATAAACCGGAACAATAACGGTAACGTCAGTCATATACGTACCTCCTGACACCATTATAGCATCTCACTTCTCGGTATTTGTCTCAATGATGCGCGCCTGCTGGACAAGATCCGTATAGAGTCCGGATGGACGTCCGGCAAATGATCCGACATGTGAAAAAACAGCCGAAAACAGCAGGGCAAATTCCAATACCCACTGGCCCAGCGGCTGCCAGGCAAACATGCGGTAGATCATGATGAAAAGACACAGATCCGTAAACGGATTGAACAGCACTTCAAAGGAATAGGAATAGACGGAAATACTGGACATTCTGGCCATGAGCCCCATGGAAAGCGGATTGACAAACAGAATCAGAAACAGAAGATACATGGATCGCAGCTGTTTCTCATTGTCATCCTTTGCCGTAAACATCAGGATGATCAGCCCGCCCCAGCGGAAGAAATCCAATAGATAGGAGACATAGCTGCCATCCATGAAGAAAAAGCTCCTCAGCGGTTCTTCCTGAAAATAAAGCTTATATGCCGATAAGGAAACAAGTACATCCTTCTTCACAAATAACAGCAGTACATTCAGAACAAGAACAGCAGAAGGAATGATGATGTACATGATCTTCACCGCATGTTCCAGCATATAATCCTCTGCTCTGCGCAATACTCTTCTCGGTTTTTTGCGATAGCGCACCACTAGAAAGACAAAATAGACACCAGGCAAGAGAAAACCGATCCATGCGCGTATGCGCATCAGCTGCATACTCCCGTAGATCACCCATGGCGCCACAAGCGTTGTCATATCAAAAAGAGATCTGATCTTCTTCTTATAGAACAGCCAGGCCGCCAGACAGTACAGCAGCTCCATCATGATCATGCCGAAGCCGCCGCTGACAAACATGCCTGCCCCTTCATAGAACATCAGCTCATACTTTTCCCATTCGTTCTTTCCCTTCAGCCAGCAGAACGTCTGATACATCATCAGGGAAATCATCATCGGCCGCCAGATATAGCCGGCATAGCTTTCTGCAATCTGCCAGCTGTTGAACGCCGCCATATATAAAGCATAACAGGACAGCGTAAAGGCAAACCACTTATTGCGTAAGTGAAACAGCCGGATAATATTCATGCTCATTTCGGCAAAGAAAAGATGATACACAATACTCAGAAATCCAACCATGAAGTCCGGATCCGTCCATCTGACAAGTACCGATGCCAATAGATCATAGCCCTGTAATCCATACCGGCCAAGATCCACTCTTGCCATAGAAGCGCTGCTGACAATTTCACGGAACTCTTCCCCGTCATACACAATATGCAGCTGATGCTGAATCAAAAGGAACAGCACAATGGTCCCGGCCGTACCGATGACATCAATCCAGTGGATCTTCCCCTTCTGTTCCTTCAGAAAATAACACATGCATAAAGAAGCCGCTGCCACAATCAGCGTCACAATGCCGCCATAGCGTATGGAGGCATGAAAAACAAGAGACGGAATGTACAGTATTTCAAGTACACAGAAAAGCACAGCCATGCCTAAAGGTCCGGCAAAGCCATCCGCATCGCTCTTCAGTAATTTCCGCACAAAAGCACCTGTGCCCTCTGCCCCAAGAGCGAACAGAACAGCAAATAAAGTCACAATCAAAGTCTGTGTCATGTTTTACCTCAGCATGTACTTCATTTTACCTTAAAAATGGAATGACCGTCTGTTTTCTTAAGAAAGCGTTTAGAAAACAAAAAGGAATCCCCATTTTTAACGGGGATCCCTGAAAGGGGAATGGAGCTATTGCATTAATACTGCGGTTCAGCAGCCGGTGCTTCTTCCTTCTTAGGCAGTTCAGCAACCGCAGCTTCGGTTGTGATGAACAGGCCGGAGATTGAAGCAGCGTTCATCAGAGCAGTTCTTGTCACCTTGGTCGGATCCAGGATACCGTTCTTGAACATATCAACCCATTCACCGGTCTTGGCATTGAAGCCTGTGTTGCCTTCAGCCTTGATCTGCTGGTCATAGATTTCATTGCCGTCATAACCGGCATTTTCTGCAATCTGCATGATCGGGTTCTTCAGAGAATCAAGCACAACATTGATGCCTCTCTGCACATCAACAACATCATCCTTGAGTGAATCCTTGACATCCTTGTACGCATTGACAAGAGCCATGCCGCCGCCGCAGACAACGCCTTCCTCAACCGCAGCCTTTGTTGCGTTGAGTGCATCTTCAATTCTGAGCTTCTTATCCTTGAGTTCTGTTTCAGTTGTTGCACCAACCTTGATCAGCGCAACACCGTTGGTGAGCTTGCCCAGTCTTTCCTGCAGCTTCTTCTTATCATAATCGCTTGTGGTATTCTCAATTTCATTCTTGAGTTCAGCGACTCTGTTGTCCAGATCTTCCTTAGCACCGGCACCATCGATGATTGTTGTCTTATCCTTGGCAACAACAACCTTATGGGCAGAACCAAGATCATTCATGGTCATATCAGCCAGGTTCATGGACAGATCCTTGGCATACAGCTTGGCACCTGTCATGATGGCAATATCAGCCAGCTGCGCCTTGCCATTGTCACCAAAGCCCGGCGCCTTTGTGGCTACGACATTGAATACGCCTCTGAGCTTATTGAAGACCAGAGTATTGATGACTTCATTATCATAATCATCCGCAATGATCAGCAAAGGCTTGTTGGCCTTGACGACACCTTCCAGTACCGGCAGGATATCCTGAATGGAATTGATCTTCTGATCCGTAACCATGATCAGCGGATTTTCAATCTCAACTTCATTCTTCTCATGGTCGCTTACCATGTAAGGAGATACGAAGCCCTTGTCATATTCCATGCCTTCCGTCATATCAAGAACAGTCTCGAAGGACTTGGACTCATCAACCTTGATGACACCATCCTTGCCGACCTTTTCCATGGCTTCAGCGATGATGGAACCAACTTCCTCAGAACCGGAAGAAATGGTAGCGATGGACTTGATGTCATTGTTTGTCTCAACCGGATGAGACTGCTTCAGCAGATTGTCGGAAACAGCCTTGGCTGCCTTTTCCATGCCTTCTCTCATGAGAACCGGATTAGCACCCTTATCTACTGCCTTCAGACCATTTGTAATCATGGACTGGGTCAGGATGGTAGCGGTTGTTGTACCATCACCGGCAACATCATTTGTGTTGTTGGCAGCTTCATAAACAAGCTTGGCACCCATGTTCTCGAACTTGTCTTCCAGTTCGATTTCCTTGGCGATAGTAACACCATCGTTAGTAATAACCGGTGAACCATAGCTCTTCTCCAGAACGACATTTCTGCCCTTCGGGCCTAATGTGACCTTAACTGCATCTGCCAGTGTATTGACGCCGTCCAGCATCTTGGTTCTGGCGTCCTTTGCGTATTTGATCTGCTTTGCCATTTCAAATCACTCCTTTTCTCTTTCTCTATGCTTACTTCTCGACAATAGCGAGAATATCCTCTGCCTTGATCAGCAGATACTCTTTCTTATCTTCCTTGATTTCTGTTCCGGAATATTTCTTATAGATCACTTCCTGGCCTTCCTTCAGATCAACCGGAACAAGTTTTCCATCTTCTGTCTTGCCAGGACCGACAGCCTTCACAATACCATGGCTCGGCTCATCCTTGGCTTCTTTTGTTGTCAGAACGATACCGCTGGCTGTCTTCTCTTCTTCTTTCACCTTTTCAAGCAGTACATAATCCTGTAATGGCTTAATCATAATGATTCATACCTCCTTGTGCTTTTCTACCTTAGCACTCATGTTTTATGATTGCTAACGATTGTAATTATATCCTCTATTGTCACTCTGTCAATATGAGTGCTAATCTTTTTTGCAAACTTTTCTCTTTTTATACCCCGAAATTTCAAGTCAAATGCAGCGATGTTGAATCATAAACTTCATACGGCGTTTTGTATCCATGACATTTGCGAGGACGTTTATTCAGTTCATCAATTCTGCTCTGTATGCAGTCGTCCGTAATATCCGTCAAATCTTTCCCTTTCGGAAAGTATTCTCTGAGAAGGCCATTTGTATTTTCGTCCGTGCCTCTTTGCCAAGAGATGATGCGGACGGGGAAAGTAGAATTGCACATCATCAGGTGACGCAGTCACTTCGCTGTGCTTACTGAATTCCTTTCCTCGCTCCGGAGTGATTGATTTCAAAGGCTGATCCTTCAGATCTCGAATCATTACTTTATTGACTGGATCAGCCTTTTTCTCATCTGCTTTTCCGATCCACCAGCGTAACAATACAGGCTTTTCCTGTTACATTGGCAATCGTATCTCCTTTCCAGTCTCCCGGACGGCTCCTCTGTTTCCGTGAGATAGACCTGGTTCATTGAACACTCCTGAATAGATTGCACGGTAAATTGTGACATAGCTGATT
>ONOV01000226.1 GCA_900319505.1 uncultured Erysipelotrichaceae bacterium | reverse complement strand
TTTTTTTCTGTCTGCTTCATTTCAGAAGAGAAACAGCCCGGTCATAAGATTTCTTAAGGCTGTCTTAGGAATAGGTTCAGATGCGCTGGCTATCCTTGAGAATGTGCCTGAAAGGAGGCTGTGTGATGAGGCAGAAAAGCGTACTGGCCGTTGAGAGAATGTTTGCCCCGTATATGGCCGTGGTTTCTATTTCTTTATGGATATGCATCAGCCCCTCGGGCGGCAGATCCATATTCTGCAGATTCTGACACCAGCTTTGATCCTGTGTGATGAAAAGAATCGCAAAGCAGCTCAAAAGCTTGGTCAATTACCCCGACCCTGAAGGATCGTGGCTTCCACCAACTAAAAGATTTTTGTGAATTTTACTTCCGGATCTGCTGGTGAACCAAAGGGTGCAGCGGTAACCCACCGCAGTGTCATTGACTTTATTGATTCATTTGATACTGAATTCGGGTTTGACAGGGATGATGTGTTTGCCAATCAGGCACCGTTTGATTTTGATGTATCCGTCAAGGATATCTATGGCGGGATCAGATGCGGGGCAGAGGCTGTTCTGGTTCCGCGGGAATATTTCTCAAGACCTGCTGTATTGATGGATTATCTGTATGATAACAGGGTGACGGTAACGGTATTAGTCTGGGCGGTGTCAGCCATGTGCTTTGTGTCTATCATGAATGGTCTGACGTATCGGGTGCCGGAAGAAGTGCGGACGGCTTGCAAATTGTGAAATAAATGGCATAATACTTTCGTTCAATGAGACTGTGACCACCGCGACATGGATCTCTGCAGTTTGAACGTTTCTGTTTAGATTCGCTGCATCCTTATACTGAAGGAGCGGCAGGAGGGTAAAATATGTCAAAGAATAAACAGAAGATTCAGCGGCTTACTCTGGCAGCTTTTTTTATTGCCATTGAAGTCGTCATGGCGTATACGCCGATCGGCTACATTCCGGTAGGTGCTTTAAGCATCACCACGATGCATCTGCCGGTGATTCTGGCAGGTGTGCTGTGCGGACCTGCTTTCGGTGCAGCCATGGGATTTGTATTCGGCCTGACATCTTTCCTGAGAGCTACATTTACGCCGACCATTACTTCATTCGTGTTTTCGCCGTTTGTTTCCGTCGGCGGAATTTCCGGAAATTTCTGGAGTCTTGTCATTGTCTTTGTACCAAGAATTCTTTTAGGTTTCCTGAGCGGGGTGATGTTCCGTTTCTTCCATGGCCATATGAAGAATGAGCCGTTTGCGGCAGCATTGAGTGCGGCCATCAATACGGTTCTGCATACTCTTGGGGTGCTCGGCGGTATCTATCTGTTCTTTGCTCCCCAGTATGCCAGTGCGCTTGGTACCAGCCTTACCGGTGTGGCAGCGCTGCTGCTTGGGGTGATTGCCAGCAATATGTTACTGGAGACAGCTCTGGCTGCGGTGACAATCCCGCTTCTGTACAAGGCGCTTGCGCCCAGTGCCCAGCGCATGGGAATACTGTCGATTGCAAGGGCATAAAAAAGATATAAAGGAGGTTCTATGCATGTACTGATGACGGTGGAAGCAGGAAATACGAATATCTGTTTTTCACTGATGAAGGAAAATGATCTGATCGGAAGCTTCCGGCTTTCCACCCGTTCACCCCGTACCAGTGATGAATTTGTCATGTCTCTGACGTATTTCTTTTCCAGCATTTCAATGGATCCGGCTGAGATCGATGATGTCATTATTTCTTCGGTTGTGCCGGAAGTCATGCATGCATTAAGATCGGCGGTAGTAAAGCTGTGGCATAAGGAAGCAATTGTCGTAGGACCGGGCATCCGTACGGGGATTTCCATCCGGGCGGATAATCCCAGGGCAATCGGAACGGACCGGATTGTCAATGCGGCTGCTGTACATGCCTTATATGGCGGCAGCTGTATCGTGGTGGACTTCGGTACCGCAACAACCTTTGATTATGTTGATCCGGAAGGCATCTTCCGCTATACCATCATTGAACCCGGCGTTGCCGTATGTGCCGATGCTCTGAAAAATGCCACAGCCAAACTGCCGGGCATTGAAATTGAAAAGCCTTCCCGCATCCTGGCAAAGGATACGGCTGGCGGAATGCAGGCCGGGGTAGTCTATGGCTATATCGGTTCGGTGGAAAGAATTCTTTCACAGATGAAGAAAGAGCTGAAAAAGCCGGAATGCCATGTGATTGCTACAGGTGGACTCGGCCGGGTGATTGCCCCGGAAGTGAGGGCGATTGAAGCCTATGATCCGCATCTTGGTTCAAAGGGTCTGCGCATTATCTATGATCTCAATCGAAAAGACAGGAACTGATGCAGTTCCTGTCTTTTGCTTATATTGTAATGATGTAATTATTTAAGAGCAGCTGATTTTCTGAGGAAGACAAGACCCAGGATAAACAGAATGCCTAAGGTTGCCACCGCAATATTGACGGAATTGGTAATCGATACGGTAATACCGACTAAGGTAGTACCCATGAAGGCAGCGCCTTTGCCGCAGATATCATAGATACCGAAGTATTCCCCGGACGCTTCTGCCGGAATGATCTGCCCGTAATAGGATCTGGAAAGAGCCTGGATGGCACCCTGGAACATGCCGACACCGAATGCCATGATGCCAAACTGCCATAAGGCATGCATGAACAGGGCAAACACGGCAACGCCGGTATAACCGAGGATACATACGGTAATGAGGCTTGTGGATTTATGAGTCTGGGAGAGCCTGCCGAATAATGAGGCAAAGGCAAAGGCAACAACCTGTGTCACAAGCAGAATCACAAGCAGTCCCATCTGATCCAGCCCAAGCGCTGTACCGATGGCAACCGCTTCATCAATAATCGTATAGACACCGTCAATGTAGAAGAAGAAACCGATCAGGAAGTAGAATACTTTCTTTTCCTCTTTATACATATGAGACAGAGTCCAGCCGATTCTTCTGAAGCTTTCTTTGATCTTGTCGGCGGAAGTTTCCACGTAGTTCTTCTGTTCAAAGTTTTTCAAAAGCGGCACGGAAACACCGACCCACCATGCGGCAATCAGGATGAAGTCAATGAAGATGGAAAGCCGGATCGGCATGACTTTGATCAGCCCAAGATAATACAGGGCAAGGGCAGCCAGGAAAGGAATGCATGAGCCAAGATAACCCCAGGCATAGCCGATAGAAGAAACATCATCCATACGCTCTGGTGCGGTGACATCGTTGATCATGGAATCATAGTAGACAAGGGAAAGCTGATAGAGAATCTTGGCAATGATATAGATGATCAGATAGAACATGTACTGCGGAACAATGCCAAGCATTGCACATGCCAGTGCACCGATGAGAAGAACGGCAGTGAACATCGGCTTTTTATAGCCTCTGTTATCAGCCAGGGCACCGGTAATCGGACCGAGTACAGCCGTAGCAATTGTCGCGATACTGGTGGCATAGGACCATGTCGCCAGATAGCCGGCCTGATTCACCCCGGCATAACCAGCCAGCGTGTTGTACCAGATCGGAATGATGGTTGAGACCATCATCGTGAAAGCGGAGTTGCCGATATCATAGAGAATCCAGCTCTTCTCCAGTTTCGTAAATCTTTTCAGCATGAATTGTAATTCCTCCCGGATGCTTTCGTCTGCCGAAAGC
>ONOV01000227.1 GCA_900319505.1 uncultured Erysipelotrichaceae bacterium | reverse complement strand
GTCGGACAGGTTGCTTCCCAGACGCTTGAATCCATGGCTGTCATCAATGCAGTAGTAAAGATGCCGGTGATCCGGCCGTTAGTCTGCTATGACAAGGTTGAGATCATTGATCTTGCCCGTAAGATCGGTACATATGAAACATCCATTCTTCCTTATGAAGACTGCTGCACGATCTTTGATCCGAAGAATCCGGTCACTAAACCGACCATCGAAAAAGCCGAATACTATGAAAGTAAATTCGACTGGGAGCCGATGCTGGGAAAGTGTCTGAATGAGGAAGAGATCGTCATTGCCAAACCAGAAGAAGAAAAAGAAGACTACTTATAAGGAGAAGAGAATATGGCCAGAAGTGCATTAGGAAAACAGCTGCTGTCCCTGGTACAGAACGGCAGCAATTTAAGTACAAAAGACTTTGTGGACAGTCTCAATCCCATTATCATGCAGGTTGAGACAAGTGACAGGTATAATACAAAATCACGTCTGAAGATCTTCAACTGGATGTCCTGCCTGTCCAATTGTGATGTAAGACAGAGAAAGAAATACGCCCGCAAGGCGGCCAGATATCTCTGATCAGAGTATTAACGTTTCTGCTGTTTTGATTATAATAGTGGACATCTCCTTTACATCGCTGTATGGCGATAGCAATGACAGGAGCAGGGAAGAGTGACAGGTAAGGTAGTAACCTTTCCAGTCACTCTTTTTATGTGATACATTTCAGGCGAAGTGTTGAGCCGGATGACGGAAACCGGTCTTTGTATATTTCTATGTTTGAAAAACATACCATTATGAGGATAGAAGGAAGTGTACTTCCATGCTTGAACCGAGAGATATATGCAAAGAATATCATGCTGGTGATACCGTCAGGAAAGCACTGGATCATGTCTCCATCACGTTCCGTGATAATGAATTTACCGCCATCCTCGGTCCTTCCGGTTCCGGCAAGACAAACCTGCTGAATGTATGTCTGACCGTTATTGCAGGTCTGATTCCTTCGGCAAAAGCAGCATCAGGTGATCCGGTCAAAGCGCTTCGTACAGAATAGATAGATGGTAAAAATATTTTACTGCATGAAATTCAGATACGGCATTATAACATTTGCACAATGAATAAAGGAGAAAACAGACAGCGTCCGCGCCGAAAAAAGCGCAATCTGATTATCGCATTCACGTTCCTCATCACGGAAGCCTTCGGGCTGACCATCCTGCTGGGGCATACAGAAAAATTAATCCTGAAGCTGCGGCAGAAGGAAGTCAGTGCTCTGTCTTCCGTCTATGCGGATCAGATTGAGCGCAATGTAGAAAAAGCAGCTAATGCCGCGGAAATTCTGTCTTACAGCATTATATCTTCCAATGGCGATACAGAATTCTTTAGAGAGGAGGCACAGAGCCTGTATCATACCAGCAGTGCCATCCGCTGCCTGCAGATTGCTCCAGGCGGTACAGTAGATCAGATCTATCCGGAAGAGGGCAGTCCTGAAGGTCAGCTGAATCTTTTTAAAGACCCGGATCAGAAGGACATGGCAGATCTGGCGAAGGATTATCATACATTGATCCTGCAGGGGCCGTTTGAATTAAAACCAGGCGTTTCGATCATGGCCGTATGCAATCCGGTCTATCTGCAGGATGGCTCATTCTGGGGCTTTACCATTGTCATTATGGATGCGCCGCCTTTAACGGCAGAGACAGAGAGGAAGCTGATCAGCAGCGGCTATGCGTTCCAGATTGAAAAGACAGATCCCCTGGACTCAACGGAATTCATTCGGATGTCTTCCCATGGTGATACGGATGATGCCGTGTCTTCGTATTTTCGTTTCGGTTCGTGTACATGGCGGATTTCCATTAAACCGGAAAACGGATGGAAAAAGTCGAATGTGTTTGAGATCCTGTCATTTGCCGGCTGGGTGGTGATTGTTCTTGTGGCCGTACTTGTCTACAGCCTGATGGAAAATAAAGACAGGCAGAAGGAGATTGCCATCGCGGCAAGAACTGATTATCTGACCGGCCTGAACAACCGCAAGGGCTTTGATGAAGACTGCAATGCCTGCTTTGTCCGGCATCCGGATGAACCGTTTACCGGTGTCATGATCGATATAGATGATTTCAAGCGTGTCAATGATCTGTATGGTCATGCGGCAGGTGATACCGTGCTGCAGGCGCTTGCGGATAAGATGAAGCATCTGCTGCCGCCTGAAGCAATTGTCGGCCGCTATGGCGGTGATGAATTCTGTGTCATTCTGAGAAATACTTCTCTAACTGATGCGGAAAAGAAACTGCTGCCTCTGATGCGTGAGGCGCTTGCGTTTGAAACAGAGCAGGGCATCTGTAAAGCTACGATCAGTGCCGGCTATGCATCGTGGCCTGAGCAGACTTCAGACCGGATGAGAATTCTTCTGCTGGCGGATGATGCCCTGTATGCGGGCAAGTTTTCGGGCAAGAATATCTGTAAGGCTTATCAGGATTACATGCATGAGCTGAACCGCTGTGAGTCCAGACTGAAGTTTTCTGATCTGGTGTTGGATCTGCCGCTGCCAGCATGTGTCTGCCGCAATGATGATACGCTGAAGGTGCTTTCAATCAGCCGTGATCTTGAAAATGAGGCGGCAGGTTTCAGCAGTCTGAAGGATTTCCTTCCTGAAGCAGTCTGTCAAAGGCTGCTGAAAGGTGAAATGACAGATGGTGAAAGAACGGAAATAAAGATGAAAGACGGTCAGCATAGAAAATGCCGGATCTATTACAGAATCAGCCGGAATGAAATATATGGGAAAGCAGCTGTTCTGTTCTTTGCGGAAGATGATTAAGCAAAATTCCT
>ONOV01000229.1 GCA_900319505.1 uncultured Erysipelotrichaceae bacterium | reverse complement strand
GTTAGTTGACTTCTCAGTATAAAGCGCATGGTTTCGGCCATGCGCTTTTATACTGCTTCGAAAGTCTGACAAAACTGCAGCCAAATGCGCTCAGAAGACAGAGACAGGCAAAGAGAATAAAGACAGCCGGCAGCGGCAGAACAGCGGAAAGGGCAGAAGTGATCAGTGAAGTGACAGGTACACCGGCACAGACAGCCGCATTGAGAATGCCGTCCACCCGGGAAAGATAATCCGGTTCGACGATGGAAAGCATAACAATAGCCTGTACCGTAACCTCGAGCTTTTCCGCCGGTTCAGCCTGTATCATATGCAGCCTGGTACGGAAATGCCGTATGTTTTCAAAAAAATATTTTAGTCGGTAGAAGCTTCAACCCTTCAGGGTCGGGATAATTGACTGATAATCTCTGACATGATCAACCTCTTCTGTTTTATCTATTTTAATAAAAAGCGCAGATGATAAAATAGACGGTAAAGAGGTAACAGAGGATGAAAATCAGAAGAGCGGAAAAGAAGGATCTACAGGCGGTTGACAGACTGCTCAGTGAAGTGCTGGAAATTCATGCGGCAATCCGGCCGGATATCTTTGTCCCGGGCACACGCAAATATACAGATGAACAGCTGCTGGATATCTTTGCGGATGATGCAAGGCCGGTATTTGTATATGTGAATGAGCATGATGAAGTAAAGGGCTATGCTTTCTGTATCATCCGTGAAACACACAATGAGAACATGAGGCCGATCACAACTGTATTCATTGATGATCTGTGTGTGGATGAAAAAGCCAGGGGCATGCATGTCGGAAAGTCCCTGATTGCTTATGTAGAGGATTATGCAAAGAAGATCGGTGCACATAATGTGACGCTGAATGTATGGCATGGCAATGACAAGGCCATCGGATTCTATCAGAAAGAAGGTTTCGGTATTCAGGAAACTGTTATGGAAAAGATTGTGGGATAGATATCACATATTATGTGATAATACAGGCTTACATATCTGTTCAAAATGCAGAAAAATTAACAAAAAGATTTAACTGTAAAAAGAAATGATAGCGCTGTCATGGAAACCGGCGCAGTGCTTTTATTTTTTGTAACCGTTTTAAAAATGTATATCTATTAATAATCGACAAGAAACCGCAAATAAATGCAAGACCATATTTTCTCCCGGAAAAATTGTGTGAAAAAATTGTGATATTGATTGCATTTAACTTGACTCAAACGTAGAATAAAGAAGCAATAAGAAAAAGGTACGGGTGTACATCTGCTGAAACGGAATACAGATAATGAATGGTGAAACTTCACTCATCAGAGTTTTGCTGTTCTTCATATTTCCGTATATACATCAAACGTATCTCAGATTGCAAAGAAAGGGAGAATAAACATGGTAGGTATTATCATCGGAAGTCACGGCAAGTTCGCTGAAGGCATCAAGATGTCCAGCGAAATGATTTTCGGCGCACAGAAGAATGTCGAAGCTGTGACCCTCATGCCTAATGAAGGTCCTGATGATGTCCGCAAGAAGATGGAGGATGCCATCGCCAAGTTCGACGATCCGAAGCAGGTTCTGTTCCTGATCGACCTCTGGGGCGGCACTCCGTTCAACCAGGCAAGCGGCCTGATTGCCGGACATGAGGACACATGGGCAATTGTGACCGGCCTGAACCTGCCGATGCTGCTGGAAGCGTATGGTGCGCGTCTTGATGAGACAGCAACGGCACAGAGCATCGCCAAACACATCATTACAACATCCCGTGAGGGAATCAAACCAAAGCCTGAATCACTGGAGCCTGAGAAAAAGGCCGCTGCTCCTGCTGCCGCAAAGGGCAGTGCAGCACCGATTCCGGAAGGAACAGTCATCGGTGACGGCAAGATCAAGATCGGCTTATGCAGAGTCGACACACGTCTGCTGCACGGCCAGGTTGCGACAACCTGGACAAAGCAGATCAATCCGGACAGAATCATCGTTGTTTCTGACGGTGTTGCCAAGGACAAACTGCGTAAGACAATGATCATTCAGGCTGCTCCTCCAGGAGTTCATGCTCATGTCATTCCGGTTCAGAAGATGATTGATGTTGCCCACGACACCCGTTTCGGCGGCACCAAGGCTATGCTTCTGTTCGAGAATCCGCAGGATGTATTAAGAGCTGTTGAAGGCGGCGTTGACATCAAGACTGTCAACCTCGGTTCCATGGCTTATACAAAGGGTAAGGTTGTTGCCAACCAGGCAATTGCCATGGACCAGAACGATGTCGATACACTTGAAACTCTCAAGAAGAAGGGTGTCAAGTTCGATGTCCGCAAGGTTCCGAGCGACAGCCCTGAAAACTTTGATACACTGCTGAATAAGGCTAAGACAGAACTGAAGAATCAGAAATAATTCATTCACGAGGAGGAAATTAGAATGAATGCATTACAGATTATTCTGGTCTTTGTTGTAGCTATGCTGGCCGGCATGGAAGGTATTCTCGATGAATTCGAATTCCATCAGCCGCTGGTTGCCTGCACACTGATCGGACTTGTTACTGGACATCCGAGAGAAGGCATCATGCTCGGTGGTTCCTTACAGATGATCGCTCTCGGCTGGGCTAACATCGGTGCTGCTGTTGCGCCTGATGCAGCGCTGGCTGCTGTTGCTTCCGCAATTATCATGGTCAAGGGCTTAGGCTCAACTCAGAGCACAGATGTTGTCATCAAATCCGCTGTTGCGGTTGCTGTCCCGCTGTCTGTTGCAGGTCTGTTCCTGACAATGATCTGCCGTACCATTGCTATTCCGATTGTCCACGGCATGGATAAGTGTGCTGAAACAGCCAACTACAGAGGCATCGATGGTCTGCAGATCGCTGCTATCCTGATGCAGGGTCTTCGTATTGCCATCCCGGCTATGGCACTGTGTGCTGTTCCGGCTGATGTTGTTACTGATGCTCTGAACAAGATGCCGGCCTGGCTGTCTGGTGGTATGACTGTTGGTGGAGGCATGGTCGCTGCTGTAGGTTATGCCATGATCATCAACATGATGGCTTCCAAGGAAACCTGGCCGTTCTTCTATCTCGGCTTCATCATCGCTACAATCTCCAATCTGACACTGATTGCTCTTGGCGGTATCGGTATCATTCTGGCTGTGCTCTATATCCGTCTCAAGGATATGGCTAAGGCTGGCGGCGGTTCCAGCAATGGCGGCACCGGCGATCCTCTGGGCGACATCCTGGATAACTATTGATTGGAAAGGTGAGGTAAGTAAAAATGTCTGAAAAGAAAGTAACATTAACAAAGGCTGACCGTTTAGCGGTTGCTCGCCGTCACCAGTTCCTCCAGGGTTCCTGGAACTATGAACGTATGCAGAATGGCGGCTGGTGCTTTGCCATGATCCCTGCGATCAAAAAGCTGTATGCGGATTCCAAAGAAGAACAGATTGCTGCTCTGAAGCGTCATCTGGAATTCTATAATACCCATCCTTACCTGTCTGCTCCGGTTATCGGTGTTACCCTGGCCATGGAGGAATCCAGAGCCAATGGTGCTGAGATCGATGACCAGGCCATTCAGGGTATCAAGGTTGGTATGATGGGCCCGTTAGCCGGTGTCGGTGACCCGGTATTCTGGTTCACAATCCGTCCTATTCTCGGTGCCTTAGGTGCTTCTCTGGCACTGTCCGGATCTATTTTAGGTCCGATCATCTTCTTTGTCGTATGGAACGTCATCCGTTGGGCCTTCCTGTGGTACACACAGGAAGCCGGCTACAAAGCTGGTGAAAACATTGCCAATGATCTCGGCGGCGGTATGATGGGCAAGATCACTGAAGGTGCTTCTATCCTTGGTATGTTCATCATCGGTGCTCTGGTGCAGCGCTGGGTTTCCATCTCCTTCACACCTGTTGTATCCAGAGTTACACAGTCCGAAGGTGCCTACATTGACTGGGACAGCCTGCCGGAAGGCACAGACGGCATCAAGCAGGCTCTGACCATGTATGATTCCATCGGTTCTACTGCTCTTGATAAGACAAAGGTTACAACCTTACAGCAGAACCTCGATTCTCTGATCCCTGGCTTAGTTGCTTTGCTGCTTACACTTGGCATTGCAAAGCTGCTCAAGAAGAAGGTATCTCCGATCGTCATCATCCTCTGCCTGTTCGGTATTGGTATCCTCGGTCGTGTCATCCATCTGCTGTAATTCTAGAGATCGCTTAGATTGGAATTGAAGAAATGAGAGAACCGGTACAGTCACAGAATACGAAAGTAGATCTGACGATGCCCACTACCTTCATGTATGGCAATACCACAACCGGCAAGGCTATGGTGGGGGACAGGGCATTCGAGTACTACAACGACCGCAATATCCAGGATTATATTCAGATTCCCTGGACGGAAATC
>ONOV01000232.1 GCA_900319505.1 uncultured Erysipelotrichaceae bacterium | reverse complement strand
TTACTGTCTGTGGTAAGTGATAACGTTCACTATATTAACATGAACCATTCTGATGTCAAGGAAGTTTTTTATCTATGCCAGTCTTTTTCCAGCTGTTTCACCAAGTACAACACCGAAAAGGCACATCACAAGTGATATTCCCATATAGTTACAGGCAGAAACACTGTGTCCCTGCTTTATCATCTGCACATTTTCGCTTGAAAATGTGGAAAAAGTCGTAAAACCGCCGCACATGCCTGTCTTGAGAAAAAGCATGGTATTCGGATTAACTGTTCGTACCGATGCAATTCCCGTAAACAGACCGATCAGAAACGCACCGCACACATTGGCAAGAAAAGTACCGATCGGAAATCTAACACCATAGGGAATCAGGCTGAGGCCATATCGCATGCATGCTCCGATCCCGCCCCCAAGCATTACTGCAATCCAGTTCATAATGAAATCCTCCGGATCTATTTTACAAAGAAAACGGCGCCCCGGCCGTTTTCTTCAATATCTTCGGGATCCATATCCCATTACGCCATGATTCACGATACTGTCAAAAGGATGGAATCTAGGATGTTTCTTTGCAGGTATGGCAATCGTATTGTCAGGTTTATGCTGCAGATACGGTGAATGCACCGGTACAACGAAGCGGAAACACTGCGGCACCGCTTCAACCGTAACATGCTGCACCATTCTTGTTTCCCCATCCACATTGATCATAACCGGATGTTCTGCTTTCCATTCTATTTTATGGGCACGCAGATACAGACAGCTGTGATTCAGATAATGGATGCCTTTCAGCTGCCAGTCATAGATGCCGAGCTTGAAAATCAGCGGCCAAGCAACGGTTCTTCTGATAATGACGCAGTCCAGCATGCCGTCACACGGATCCGCAAACGGTGCTACACAGATGCCTGAACCATACCATCTGGAATTGCACGCCACCGCAAGAAAGAAAGGTCCATGCACCGGTTCATCATCCACCTTGCAGGCAAATGTACTGTAAGCTTTGGTGAACATACAGTACAGTCCGCCCAGTACATAGCTGATATGGCCGATACTGCCGGGCAGCTTTTTCATTTTTGCCTGATAAGCACATGCCTCCGCATCGAATCCCATGGAAACCTGATTGATGGCCGTTTCAATCCTGCCGCTGTCATCTTTGAGCTTCAGGCCATCCACCGCAATTGTCTTTCCCTGGATCAGATCCTTCACATCCAGGAAATATTCCCTGCCTCCGAACATGCGGATGTAATCATTACCGGAGCCTTTGGGAATACATGTGATTTCCACATTGTCAAAACCGGCCGCTCCATTTACAACTTCATAGAGTGTTCCGTCACCGCCAACCGCATAGAAGCGCACCGGCTTTCCCGCAGCTTCCATACATTTTTCTCTGACATACCGTTCTCCATCGCCCCTGTACCTGGTCCGATAGATTTCAAACTCAATCCCGGACGCCAGAACTGCAGGCTGAATCAGATCATGAAGGATATCACCCGGATAGTTCTTTCCCGAAACCGGGTTTTCGACAAAATAATGTTTCATAACTTATTCCAGGAAATCATCCTTTCCATGATAGTGGATAACATCATCCCATGCTTTTGTGTTATATCCGTCATGATACCCGTTTCTGAGCTTTCTCTTTTCTTCTTCACTCAGGTCCAGGCCGATTGTACCGCCGGGATTCATCGTATAATTTGGATCAAAGTAATCTTTCAGCACTTTGAATACGCCGTATTCTGTTTCACCCAGCGAGCCTTCAATCCATGGCGCAAACATCTTGCCAATGCCATGATGATGAGAAATAGCCGCACCGCTTCTCTGTATTGCATCAAGAATGGTGTTGAGAAAGCGCTTGAAATCCGCGCTGTCTTCTACCTTTGTCAGAAAGATGAAATAAAGATTGGCTCCCTGCGGATAGCAATGGCTCATATGGGTTGTAACGATTGTATTGGGTCTTTCATGGCAGATCTTTCTGACCTCTCTATGGACTTTTTCCATATTGGACCAGTTCACACAGCATTCCAGTGTATCCACACAGACACCGAAATCCATGATTGTATCCCTGAGGTATGGATCATTGAATCTGCCCTTCTCCCAGGACCTGCATACATAGCCTGTTAATGACATAGCTCCATACGCATGGCAGATCTTGCGGATATTCTTGTATACATTCTTCGAATATCCCTTCTCACCTTCAGTAAAACCAAGCAGAAGACATCTCTGCATATCCTGATAGCCAAGCTTCTCCAGCATCGGCTGCAGCGGTGTATCATCCACGTTATACAGTCGCAGCATCATGTTAGTTTCTTCTTCATCCGACAGACGGAACACACTGGAGAAACCGCACTCTCTCTGCATGATCTCTCGGGCCGCACTCATTGCGTCATGCCAGTTGCGGAAGATAAAGGAATAGCGTTTCCGGTTTTCCGGCATATAGCGATATACCTTCATGGTCACTTCCGTCAGCACTCCAAATGTTCCTTCTGAGCCCATCATGATCTGATTCAGATTCGGGCCGGTTGCTTCACGGGGATAATGCGATGTCAGTACCTCGCCGCGCGGTGTTGCGTATTTCTGCTGCACCACAAGATCTGCCGCACAGCCATAATACGTACTGTTCTGACCGGCACCTCTTGTCACAACCCATCCCCCGACACTGGAATACTCAAAGGACTGCGGAAAATGGCCGCATGTATAAGCACGCTTGGCACCATATTCCTTTACCGCATTGTTCAGATGATGTTCAAATTCAGGACCGGATATGCCTGCCTGCACTGTAACTGTCTGGTCCACTTCATTGAAGTATAGAACTTTGTTGAACTTTCTTCTCATATCCAGCGACACGCCGCCTTTGACCGGTTCAACACCGCGGGTAACAGAAGAACCGCCGCCATATACATATAAAGGAATATTATGCGCGGCACAGTACGTCACCGTCTTCTGAATCTGATCAGAACTGCTTGGATACAGAACAACATCCGGCAGAGAATCATACTTATGTTCACGCAGTCTCAGCAGATCATAACATGTCTGCCCATACATCACCGACAGACGATCATAATCCAGCTGCGACATATCATGGCCGTAAATGGAGCGGAAGTAATCCAGGTGCTCATCTGCCATATGCGGCGGATACTGCCCATGCAGATCAACCCTGGCAAAGCCGGTATCCATGGCATAGCTGCAAAAAGCATCATCACTTAATCCCAGCCTGTCCTTCATCATCCTGTACAGCGATTCCTTGGGCAGCTTGAAAAAATCCGGATCGCCCCAGCGGAAAATGGAACGATAGGAATCTGAAGCCGCCGGTGTAATTACCCATTTTGGCTCAAATCCTTTGTATGGCTTATACCCCATAAGTGTCTTCCTCCTTGAGAATACTGCTTGTCGCAATTACATCGGCACCGGTATGTTCCACATCTTTAATGATGATGTCGCCCCGGCCGATTCTTTCCTTTACCAATACCTGATTGATGGCATGCATGACAGCGGGAATCTTTTCCCTGGGAATTTCTCTGTTAACCCGGCAGGGAAGCACCGGCACTTCATCAAATACTGTTCTTACCGTACTGGCAATGGTACGCATCGGCTGAATCATTTCCTGCCGGCCGAATTTCTCTCCTCTCGGACAGTTGTTTCCGCTCACGCTGATTTCACCATTTTCATCTTTTACTTCCAGCGTGCATCCCCTTGGACAATTAATACAGATCATTGTTTTTTTCATGAAGGAACCACCTCGATTTCAGCCTCCAGGCTGTCCGTTTCCCTGAGATCAAATGCACTGAAATCAATCTTCAGCCGCTGCATTTCCGGCGGTCTGACAAACGGAATTTTCTTTTCATAGAGAACTTTTTCACCGTTTCTGATCCGGAACACCGTATGATCCAGTACATTTCTGGATCTGAAATAAACCATCACATCTTTCAGATTTTCTTTCACATCCAGCTGCTGCGGCACGATATAACCGATTTCCTTTCCCGCTTTCAGTACAATCAAGTCTCTTTCCTTCTTTTCTCTGACATACGCAGCGGCTGCCGCACCTGCTGTTTCACCGCTTTCCGATACATAATCCACCAGATCATTGACATGAAGTGCATTGCCGCAGCTGAAAACACCCGGCACCGAACTCATCAGATTCTCATCGCAGACCGGTCCTCTGGTATGCGGATCAATCTGCACGCCAAGCCTTTCGGCAAGTTCATTCTCCGGAATCAGACCAACCGAAAGAATCAGCGTATCGCATTCAATTCTCTGTTCTGTTCCATGAATCGGGCGCATCTTCTCATCCACCCGGGCAATTTCCACTGCTTCCAGCCGGTCATGTCCAAACACCCTGGTAACCGTATGACTCAGATACAGCGGAATATCATAATCATCAAGGCACTGATGAATATTTCTGCGCAGACCGGATGGAGTCGGCTTTACTTCATACACACCGATCACCTCAGCGCCTTCCAGGGTCAGACGCCTTGCCATGATCAGTCCGATATCACCTGATCCCAGAATCACACATCTGTGCCCGGGCATTTCTCCCAGAAGATTGATAAAGTGCTGGGCTGTACCTGCTGTAAATACACCGGCTGGCCTTGTGCCGTGAATATTAACCTGTCTTGCGGTTCTTTCCCGGCAACCGGTTGCCGGTATCAAAGCACCTGTTTCAATATGGTCAACCCCCTGCCGGCTGACGGCATGCACAAGAAACCCGTTTTCCTTTTTATCTATCTGTGTCACAAAAGTAGATGTCAGAGCCGTAAGACCGGCTTCATGAAACGCATCAACCCACTTTTCCGCATATTCCGGCCCAGACAGCTTTTCACCGAAACGGATCAATCCGAAACCGTCATGAATACACTGCTTGAGAATGCCGCCAAGACGTCTTTCTCTTTCGATGAGAAGCACATCTGCACCATGTTTTTCTGCGGACACCGCTGCCGCAAGGCCTGCCGGCCCGCCGCCGATCACAAGGACATCAGTTCTGCGCATATGCCTCTCCTTTCGTTTTTCCGCATAGAATCCAGGAACGATCTGAAGACTTCATCACATCTTCCATAGGAATATGATTCTTCTCCGCAATAATTCCTGCCACTAACGGCATGCAGAAGCCGCCCTGGCATCTTCCCATGCCGGGTCTGACTCTCTTCTTGACAGCATCTATGGTCTGCGGACAGCCCGGGCTGTTCAGCGCATCCAGAATTTCACCTTTAGAAATTTCCTCACAGCGGCAGATGATTACCCCATAATCCGGATTCTTCTGAATCATTGCATTGCGTTCTTCTTCCTTCATCTGATTCAGCCGCGGTATGCCTCTGCGCACCGGATCAAACGCAGGATTATCTGCTGCTGTGAGTTTCATCGCCACTTCTTCTGCAATATCCTTGGCAAAAGCCGGCGCGCTGGTCAGTCCAGGTGACTGAATGCCGGCACAGTGATACAGATTATGGCATTTTCTGCCCCACTCCAGAATGAAATCTTCTTCATAAGTCTCTGCCCGGACCCCGGTGAAATAGGTAATGATGTCACGTTCGGATACAGCAGGTATGGTTTTATGCTGCTTGCGGTAAATCCTTTCAATACTTTCCGGATATGTCGCAAAGTCTTCTTTCTCCCGGCACTCCACTGCATCCGGTCCTGCCAGCACATTGCCATGAACTGTTTTGAGAAGCCCTCCTCCCTTGGAATGGGCATGCAGAGCTTCGTAACTCATGTCTATGAAGGAAGCGACCGTATGAATCAGCGGCCCTGACTTCACATCCTGAATCGCATCTGTTCCTCTTCTTGGATGAATGGAATAGAATCTGTCGCCAGCCATTTCAGCAATATCATCCGCAAAGACACCAGCCGCATTGATCACCACCGCTGGATAAACAGTGCCTCTGTTTGTATGAACTGCCTGAATTTTGCCTTCTTTGACATCCATACTTTCCACAACTGTATTCAGTGCGATCTGTACACCGTTATGTATGGCGTTTTCCCCATAGGCAATAGCCAGTTCATATGGGGAGACAATGCCCGCGGAACTGTTGTACAGAGCAAATGCAAAGTCCGGATTGAAAGTCGGATTGTCCTGCAGCAGCTTGTCCTTTGAAACAATGGAAACATCTTTCACCCCATCATGGTATTTTCTCCACCATGCATACATGGTGATGAACGGTTTCAGCCACTTCTGCGTAAAGCACGCATACTGCCCGACCCTTTCAAACGGCACATCCAGCTCATGACAGATCTGATCGTAGAGCCTGTTTCCTTTCAGTACATATTTCTGTTTCAGCGATCCTTTGGAAAGATCCACTCCGACATGTACTTCACCATCATTTCTGCCTGTCGCCTGCAGAGCAAAATCCGCTTCCTTGTCACAGACAAGAATGTTCAGCTTCCATTTGGACAGTTCCCGGGCAATTGCGCAGCCGGATATACCGGCACCGATTACCAGCACATCCACGTGCTTTCCTTCCAGCGTACTGTCTTTTACCTTCGGCTTTCGCATTTCAAGCGGTTCAGCACCTTTCAGCACAATTTCATTGACCACATGTATACGGCTGAACGGCTCTGCCATGAAAGCCCCTGCTTCATAGATATCCTTCCAGGTATCCAGCTCACCTGTCAGATAGATAATATTGTCCTCAAATCTGACCTGAACACGATTCTGATACCGCTTCTTCAGAATCAGACTTCTCAGCTTGATCCATCGCATTATCATGTCCTTCTTTCACTGACCGTCATCTTGTCGGCCAACTGTCCGACTGTTATACTTCAAGTATAGAAAATGCCGGTGTGAAAAACAAGATGGAAAGGAGGGCATATGGCAGCCATTCGCAATGACAATGTGAAAGAAAAAATACTGGATGCGGCCGCGTCCCTGGTAAACAGCAGCAGTATTGCTGAGATTTCTCTGCAGAAGATCGCCGATCAGGCAGGTGTTTCAAAAGGAACCATCTATTACTACTACAGGTCAAAGGAAGATCTGCTGTTCGACCTGGCTGACAGATACTTTCAGAAACAGTATGATGAGCTCTATGCATGGTGCTCCAATCCGGAAAAAGACACCTCTTTCTACCGTCTGTTCAAGTACATACTGGAAAGGGATGTCCACGATCCTGCGATTTGTTTTTATATGCTCTACAGTGCAGCCAGCGGCAATGAAATCCTGCGGGCAAAACTCATTGAACGCTACCGCACCTTTGAATCCGCTATAGCCGAAGTAATTTCCAAGCGTGTTCCCGACATGGATGCCGACTATCTGGCATGGCTGTCTTTACTGATCTCAGACGGCATCATCGTACAGTGTGAACTGCATAACGATGCCTTTGATCCGGATCACTTTATCAAAGAAACAGAAGCACTTCTCAAAAACGGCAGCCGTTCTAATGCATCCTCTGATTAGGCTGCACGCCATGCATGCATTAATGCAGGCTTGCGGTACATTTCCGCTTGTCCTTCCTGACCGACATCGATCTCATTCAGATTGGCAGACAGTCTGTTGAGGTAATACAGGCTGTCCTCCTTATCCTGGAACAGATACACCATACCGGCAATACGACTGTCCATCACCATTGGTTCTGCCTCCAGGCATCCATGTTTAGCAAATGCCTTTTCTACAAATTCTTACGGTCTGAGTTCGACAATCACATTCAGTATCCTCTTTTTTTCTCAGACCCGCATTGTGCGTCACCTTTCCTTTTATTTCTTATATTTTTCAGAATTTTCAGTATAAAAAAGGCATCTGTATTCATAGTTAAAATACAGATGCTATCCGTGAACTACTCGGCTACAAGTAACCGAGCTTCCAGACGGCTGATGCCGTCTTTCTTTTTTCCTGTGTTTCCAGCATGTCAGGAATA
>ONOV01000233.1 GCA_900319505.1 uncultured Erysipelotrichaceae bacterium | reverse complement strand
TTGCGGAAGATGATTAAGCAAAATTCCTTGACGTCATGATTCTTTATGATAAAATACTGCTGTTATCAGCCCTCTTGATGAGGTCTGTAACCGCTCAGAACAGGGTTAAAGTACAGTAATGTCCCCTGCATGGCGCGTCTTATGAGTAATTGTCAGGAGGTGTAATGAATGTACGCAATTATTGAAACAGGCGGAAAGCAGCTCAAGGTAGAGCAGGGAAAGTCCATCTTTGTTGAAAAGCTGGATGTCAAAGAAGGCGATGAGGTCGTTCTTGACAAGGTATGCATGATCTCCAATGAAGGAACAAAGATCGGTACACCATATGTTGAGGGTGCCAAGGTTACCTGCAAGGTAGAAAAGCAGGGCAAGGACAAGAAGATCAGAATCTTCAAGTACAAGCAGAAGAAGGGTTCCACACGACGTCGTCAGGGTCATCGTCAGCCGTATACAAAGCTCCTGGTTGAGAGCATTGAAGGCTGATTGTGATTCATATCAGAGTTACTGAAAAAGACGGAAAGATTATTTCACTGGTTGTGACAGGACATGCGGAAAGCGGTCCATATGGACAGGATCTTGTCTGTGCAGGGGTAAGTTCCATTGTAACGGGGCTTGGCAATGCGCTGGATGAGATGGTGCCCGGATGTGATCTGTCATGCCGTGAAAACTGTTTCTCATTCAAGGTGCCGCATCCCGATGAGAAGAGTGAAACTGTGATGCGGACGGGACTGGTTCAGCTGAAAACAATGGAAGAAGTCTCGGGAAAGTATATGGAAATTGAAACGGAGGTATTGAAACCATGAAGTTTACATTAGATATCCAGTTCTTTGCATCTAAGAAAGGTGTTTCTTCCACAAAGAACGGCCGTGATTCTGCGGGCAGACGTCTCGGCGCCAAGAAGGCCGATGGTGAATTCACCAACTGCGGTTCCATCATTTACCGTCAGAGAGGCACAAAGATCTACCCTGGCAAGAATGTAAAGCGTGCAGGTGATGATACACTGTTTGCGACTGCAGCAGGCATCGTCAAGTACGAGCGTCTCGGCAGAGATAAGAAACAGGTTTCTGTTTATCCTGAAGAGGCATAAGTTATTGCATCAGATGGCTCCTGACGGTGTGTCGGGAGCCTTTTTTGAAGAAAAGGAGGCAGCTATGATTGATCTGATCAGACTGCATGTAAAAGCAGGTGACGGCGGCCGGGGATGCGTTGCCTGGCGGCGTGAAAAATTCTATCCCAACGGCGGTCCTTTCGGCGGTGACGGCGGCAAGGGCGGCGATATCTACTTTGCCGTTGATACAAATGAAACAACACTGACCAAGCTGCGGTTCACCCGGACCGTCAAAGCCGGCAATGGTGCGCCGGGCATGATTAAGAAAATGCATGGCAAGTCCGGTGATGATGTGATTGTACCGGTACCGTTAGGTACAATGATCCGCAATGCGGCCAACGGCGATCTTCTGGCAGATCTGACCAAGCCTGGTCAGAAAGTGCTGATCGCTCATGGCGGCAAAGGCGGGCTTGGCAACTGGCATTTTGCGACCGCCCGCAATGATGCGCCGGAATATGCTCAGCCGGGTGAAATCGGTGAAAGTCTGGATCTGCAGCTGGAGTTAAGACTGCTGGCAGATGCGGGACTGATTGGATTCCCGTCTGTAGGCAAGAGTACTTTCCTTTCCATCGTGACCAATGCCAAGCCTGAAATCGCACCTTATGCCTTTACGACAATTGAACCGAATATCGGCGTTGTCTCTCTGGATAATGAAAGAGGCTTTGTGCTGGCGGATATGCCGGGGCTGATTGAAGGAGCGGGCGAAGGCAAAGGTCTTGGTCATGAATTCCTGCGCCATATCAGAAGATGCCGGGTGCTGATTCATGTCATTGATATGAGCGGCACGGAAGGCGATCCGATTGAAGACTATGAAATCATCAATAAGGAACTGGCCCGCTATGATGAAAAGCTGCTGGAAAAGCCTCAGATCATAGTGGCCAATAAGATGGATGATGAATTTGCACCGGTCTATCTGGAAGAGTTTGAAAAGAAGTATCCGGATCTGAAAGTATATGAGATCAGTGCCATTCAGCATAAAGGACTGAAGGAAGTGCTGTATGCGGCGATGGATGCGATTGATGCGGCCAAGAAGGCGGAAGAAGAGAATCCTCAGGAAGTGGAAGAGACGGTTGTCTATAAATATAAGCCGAAGCGTCCCGACTTTTATATCACCAAGGAAGCACCGCACAGATGGAAGGTGGAATCCGAAAAGCTTGACAGGCTCAGTGAAACCATTGATATGGACAATGAGGATGAAGCCTATCAGTTTGCCCTGCGCATGAGTGAGATGGGTGTGGATGATGCCCTGTATAAGGCCGGGGCAAGAGATGGGGATCAGGTCATTGTCGGTACATATATCATGGGCTATAAGGAGTAATGCATGCTTGCCTTTATCGATGGAAAGATTGAAGCAGTGAAGGATGATATTGCCGTGATCAATCATGAAGGCATGGGCTGGGAAGTGCATTATCCTCATGTGGATCAGGTGCATCTTAATGAAGAGATGCGCATCTATACCTATCTCAGCATCTCGGAAAATGACATGCGTCTTTACGGTTTTTCTTCACAGGAAGAAAAACAGCTTTTCCTGAAACTTATCAGTGTCAAGGGACTTGGACCTAAGACAGCCATGGCAATGCTGGCAAAGAAGGGATATGCGGAAATTGTACAGGCCATTGAAAACGGCGATGTGAAGTTTCTCAAGGCAATGCCGGGCATCGGCCCCAAGGCAGCCAGTCAGATTATCCTGGATTTAAAGGGAAAACTGGTGACTGTGACAGACACTGCTCCCAAAGAAACACTGCCGCAGGAAATCCAGGATGCGGCCGATGCTCTGAAAAATTTCGGCTATAAGCAGGGAGATATCCAGAAAGCGGTCAATATAATGAGTGAAAGCCCGGATCTTACGGTACAGGAATATATCCGTATCGGACTCAGGGCACTGCTGAAGTGAAAGGAACAGTTATGTCTCAAGAGAATGATCTTTTAAGCGCCCTGCCTGAAGCAGGTGATGAAGAAGAAAGTATCCGTCCTCAGACCCTGGATGAATATGTCGGCCAGGATGATCTCAAAAGCAACCTGCGCATTTTCATTCAGGCCGCTTTACAGAGAAATGAATCGCTGGATCATGTCCTTCTGTATGGGCCCCCTGGCCTTGGCAAAACAACCCTTGCCTATATTCTGGCTAATGAAATGCATACCAAAGTCAAAGCCGTATCCGGTCCTTCCATTGAAAAGGCCGGAGATCTGGCAGCAGTCTTATCGGTTCTGGAACCGGGAGATGTTCTGTTTATCGATGAAATCCACCGGATTCCAAGAGCTGTTGAGGAAGTGCTGTATCCGCCCATGGAAGACTTCTATATCGATGTGATGGTAGGAAGAGACTCTGAAGCACGTTCCATCCGTCTTGATCTGCCGCCCTTTACCCTTGTCGGGGCAACGACAAGAGCCGGGGATCTTTCGGCCCCGTTAAGAGACCGGTTCGGTATTGTTTCCAAACTGGATTACTATACCAATGAACAGCTGCAGCAGATCGTCAGCCGCAGTGCAAGAGTACTGGGGACAGAGATCGGTGAGGATGCAGTGGCTGAAATTGCCAAGCGCTCCCGCGGAACGCCGCGCATTGCCAATCGTCTTTTAAGAAGAATCAGAGACTTTGCCCAGGTGCTTAATGACGGCAGGATTACAAAGGAGCTGGCTGCTGCTTCCCTGGATCGGCTCCATGTGGATTCACTCGGTCTGGATGAAGTGGATATCCGCTATCTCAAGGGGATTATCAATCGATTCCATGGCGGTCCGGTAGGACTGGAATCTCTGGCCAATGCCATCAGTGAAGAGGCAACAACCCTGGAGGATGTATATGAGCCGTATCTGATCCAGATCGGCTTTGTCAACCGTACCCAGAGAGGCCGTGTGGTAACAGAAAAGGCGTATGAACATCTTCATATCGCCCATAATGGAAGTTTATTCTGATTTGGTCTGCAGGCGCTCGGCAATCGAGTGCTCATGCACAGGAAAGCGGATGTCCGCACACCATTCCTGTGCATTTTTTTCATTGAGCACGATCGGCTGGCGGGGATGAATTTCCGCCTGCTTTCCACAGGCTTCTTCCGTCAGGATCGTATAGACATTCTCTTTTCCATCAAACGTATAGAGACCGGCCAGATACATGGCATCATGTTCCAGGCTGAAGTAGTATTTCTGATGTTCCTTTGACCATTCATAATAGCCTGAACATAACAGCACACATGGTTTCGTCTCTGCAAAGAAAGGGGATGTACGGAAGGTTTCACTGCGGGCATTGATGACATCTTTCTGCTTAAGGGTCATACCCCATTTCATGATGGTGGAATGAAAGGAAGAAGAGCGGGGGTCATAGATGCCTGAAAAGGCATGAGCAGAAGGATAGACATCATGCAGAGAGACACTTGAAAAGACCACAGGATCCAGTACGGTTTCGGCAATCTGGATCAGCCTTCTGATTTTCTGATTTTTTTCATCATAGAATAAATAGCGTCCGCACATATCTGTATTTTAGCAGGTCTGACTGGTAAAATAGGAGAGCTATGAAAAAAAGAATACGTCATACAAAGTCGAAATATCTGAAGACACGGGAAAGAAGATACTTCTTTCTGGTCTTATTGATTTACTGCCTGAGCTTTCTGGCCATGTATTTCATCCTGGCTCTTGTGGAATCGTTTGTACTGGTAAAGCCGATGGGGAAGCTTTTGCTCTATCTTCTGTTTTTTATCGGGGCATGGGTGCTTACCCGGATCATATCCGAGCATAAGAGCGTTCTTGAAGCGACCAGAACCGATGTCAAAAGCCGCACAAAAGCCCAGCGTCATCCGTCTTCTCACGCTTCTTCCT
>ONOV01000234.1 GCA_900319505.1 uncultured Erysipelotrichaceae bacterium | reverse complement strand
GCAGACCGCTTTGAAAAGTGGATGCACCAGGACCTTCATGCCCTGCTGATGCAGACAAGATCCATGACCAGGTATCTTCTGGAACAGGCCAAGGATACGCGGCTCAATCTGCTTCTGCAGGGTGAGGAAAGAGTGTATCTGTATCTTGTGAGGCAGTATGAGAAGAACAGCCGTGATGCCATGTGCGTCATTACCAAAAGTCTTGAGGAAATTGCCAATGCGACCGGTCTTTCCCTGCGTACGGTCAACCGTTCTTTGGCGGATATGATTGAAAAGGAAAACGTGACGCGGCAGGGCAGAAAACTGAGCATCAATGCCGATCAGTATGAAATCATGCGGCATATTCTGGATCAGAAGATCTATCACTTTGAGTGTGCAGATAAAAAATAGGAAAGAAGGAAAGAACATGAAGAATTATTCAGAAGATGCGTCCAAGCAGTATCACATTCAGGTAGGAAAAGGTGAAGTAGGCAGATATGTCATCCTGCCGGGTGATCCGGGCAGATGTGAGAAGATTGCTGCTTACTTTGACAATCCTGTCAAAATTGCGCAGAACCGTGAATATACAACTTATACCGGAACCATTGAAGGGGAGAAGGTCAGTGTCACCTCCACCGGCATCGGCGGTCCCTCTGCTGCTATTGCCTTACAGGAACTGAATGCCTGCGGGGCAGATACATTCATCCGCGTCGGTACATGCGGGGGCATGCAGCTGGATGTCAAGAGCGGCGATATCGTCATCG
Organism: uncultured Erysipelotrichaceae bacterium; assembly: GCA_900319505.1. GTDB lineage: Bacteria > Bacillota_I > Bacilli_A > Erysipelotrichales > Erysipelotrichaceae > Bulleidia. The sequence continues at coordinate 1,329 of ONOV01000234.1, read as the reverse complement.
CCTCCGGTTCCATCCGGGCGGAAGGCACCAGCCGTGAATATGCTCCGATTGAATATCCTGCCGTAGCCAGCTTTGATGTGATTGAAAAGATGAAGTATGCGGCTGTTAAAATGAATGTGCCGTATCATATCGGGGTTGTGCAGTCCAAGGATTCATTCTATGGCCAGCATGAACCGGAGATCATGCCGGTAAGCTATATGCTGGAAAACAGATGGGAAGCCTGGAAGAGAATGGGATGTCTGGCATCTGAGATGGAATCTGCTGCCTTATATACGGTAGGACAGTTTCTGAGAGTCAGAGTCGGCGCATGCTTCCTTGTGATGGCCAACCAGGAAAGAGAAAAGAAACATCTTGATAACCCGGTTGTCCACGATACAGATCTTGCCATCAGAGTGGCAGTTGAAGCGATCCGCAGTATGATTCTGGAAGAAAGGAACAGATAATCAGGTGAAATATCATGAAAAAACAATTGAGTGAAGAACAGATTCACAGTCTGATTGACCAGGCAATCGGAATGCTGCAGTATTCCTACATTCCTTATTCTCATTTTGCCGTCGGCGCTGCTTTGCTGGCTAAAAACGGTAAAGTCTATACCGGCTGCAACATTGAAAATGCCGCTCTGACCCCGACCAACTGTGCCGAGCGCACGGCCTTCTTCAAGGCGGTCAGCGAAGGGGTAAAGGAGTTTGATGCCATTGCCATTGTAGGCGGTAAGAACAGAAAGGCAGAAGAATTCTGCACCCCGTGCGGTGTATGCCGCCAGGTCATGATGGAATGGTGCAATCCTGATGATTTCCAGATCATCACCGGCAAGGCGGATGGAGAGTATCAGATTCATACATTGAGACAGTATCTGCCGGATGGATTCGGGCCGACAGATCTGCAGTGAAAAGCAGTGCTGCGGCACTGTTTCTTTTTCTCATAAGATGTAATATAATATATGACATAGGAGGACAGACATGCAGGTATCAACGAAATTTACAATTGCGATTCATCTGCTTGCGGCAGTGAAATACTTCGGTAAGGACATGAAAGTGACCAGTCAGTTTCTGGCTTCCAGTATCGGCGTGAATCCGGTGATTGTCCGCAACATCATGATTCAGCTGCAGAAAGCAGACATCATTGATGTGAAAAGAGGACCGGGCGGTATTGTTCTGAAGAAGCCGTTATCAGAGATTACTTTCCTGGATGTTTACAATGCGGTTGAAACAAACAATGATGATCTGTTCCGCTTTCATGAGAATCCCAATCCCCAGTGTCCGGTCGGGCGCAACATTCATCATGCCCTGGACGGTCAGCTGAATGCACTGCAGAGCGATTTTGAAAAAG
>ONOV01000235.1 GCA_900319505.1 uncultured Erysipelotrichaceae bacterium | reverse complement strand
GATTACGGAATTTACCAGCCGCATGGACCAGGTGATATGGGGCAGGCCGATGCTGATGCTGCTGCTTGGCACCGGTATCTTTCTGACCGTGCGGCTTGGCTTCATGCAGTTTAGACGATTTGGCTGGATCATGAAAAAGACAGTAGGCAAGCTGTTCAATCCCAAGGAAAATACCAAGAAGGGAACCCTTAGTCCGGTCCAGGCATTGACAACTGCTCTTGCCGGTACGGTCGGTACCGGCAATATTGCCGGGGTTGCCGGGGCAATTGCCATCGGCGGACCGGGCGCGATTTTCTGGATGTGGACTGCGGCTTTATTCGGCATGTGTACTAAGTATGCGGAGATTGTGCTGGCTGTTCATTTCCGCCGGAAGAATAAAAAAGGTGATTTTGTCGGCGGACCGATGTATTACATAGAGAATGGGCTCGGGAAGAAGTGGCATTTTCTGGCGGTGATCTTCTGTGTCTTCGGCATGGTGGCAGCGCTTGGCACTGGCTGTATGACCCAGATCAATACCATTGCCAAGTCCATCGGTTCTGTCTTTACTTCCTTTCAGCCTTCACTGGATCCGGGCATGCTGAGGCTGATCTATATGGCGGTCGGCATTATCGCCGCGATTCTGACGATTCTTGTATTGTTCGGCGGACTGCAGCGGATCGGATCGGTAACGGAAAAGCTTGTGCCGATCATGGCACTTGTCTATATTGTGGCCGCGCTGATGGTGATCCTGAGCCATGTCAGTCAGATTGGACCGGTATTTGTTTCAATTTTCAAAGGTGCCTTCAATCCTTCGGCGATCGGCGGCGGTCTTGCCGGGACAGGCATACAGAGTGCGATGCGGGCCGGTTTCGGCAGAGGTATTTTCTCCAATGAAGCAGGTCTTGGTACAGCCCCGATTGCCCATGCGGCAGCGGATGTGGAACATCCGGTTGAGCAGGGTCTGTACGGGGTGTTTGAAGTGTTTGCGGATACGATTGTCATCTGCACGCTGACCGCACTTGCGATTCTTTGTTCAGGCTGTGCGGATGCCTTCTATGGCAAGTCAGCTGCGGCAGATCTGACAATCAATGCCTTTGCGACTTCCTTTGGCAGCCGGGCAGCTTCCATAGTTATTGCTTTATGTATTACCATGTTTGCTTTTTCTACGCTGCTGTCGTGGAGTCTCTATGGCGGTAGATGTATGGAATTTCTATGCGGTGAAAAGGGCATGGCAGTCTATCAGGCCATCTATGTTATCTTTGTTGTTGTCGGTGCAACCACAAAGCTTGATATTGTCTGGAATCTCTCAGACAGTATGAATGCATTGATGGCAATCCCCAACCTGATTGCCATTCTGGCCCTGTCGCCGGCTGTAGTCAGGCTGACGCGCAGCTATCTGAAAGGAGTGGATGAAGATGAAGAATAATCTGTTTCAGGTATCTTCCCTGCAGGCTCTGCTGCAGGGTTATTACAAAGAGGTCATTGCAGTGAAAGAGCTGAAAGAGCATGGAGATACAGGCCTGGGTACATTTGTGCAGTCGGATGGAGAGATGATCCTGCTGGATGGGCATGTGTATCAGGCTCTATATGACGGCAGAGTGATTGAAGCCAGAGAAGATCAGGGCATTCCTTTTGGGGTGGTGACGTTCTTTCATCCGGATGAAACAGTGTCTTTCAGTGCTGAGAATATGGAGGACGCCAGAAGGAAGCTTGATGAAGCCATTCAGGCACACCATAACCATATGGCAGTGATCCGGATGGAAGGCATGTTTGATCTTGTACAGTATCGCAGCGGCAGACCTGTACCTTCAGGTAAGGACATTCCGTTAGCGGATTGGCTGAATGAGAACCAGAAGGAATGGACAGAAAAGAACATTGCAGGCACAGCTGCAGGCATCTATATGCCAGCCTTCATGAATCATCTCAACTGTCCCGGCTGGCATCTGCACTTTCTTTCGGAGGATCACCACAAAGGCGGCCATGTTCTGGATCTGAAAGTCAAAGCGGCGAAACTTTCTCTTTCTTACTGCAAAGGGTTTGAGATGATACAGCCGGAAGATGAAAAGTATGAAAGAATGGATCTTTCCCTGGATCAGACAGAAGCGATCGAACGCGCGGAAAAGTAGGTTAACACGAGGCTGCTGAAAAAGTAAAGGTATTCATAAACTGATCAGCAGTTTCATGTTTAGGCGCTTTCAATCAGGATCTGAAGTGCATAGCAATCTGAAAAAACGATTGTTATGCACTTTTTTTGCCAGCAAACTATTGTAATACATGCATGTTATATAATATATGTGCGAATTGAGGTATTACTATGCTTAAGACAGTGGAGACTCCTTCCCTTGACCTTGGTGGTTATTCAGCCCTTTATGATATTCTCATCTCTCAAGATAATTTCTGGCGGCGATTGAAGGAGAATGTCGATTTCTCTTTCGTCCGCGATGAAGTAAAGAGTAAGTACAGTGACTGTGTGGGCAGAACTGCTGTTGAACCAGAACTGCTTTTCAAATTTCTTCTTTTGAAAACCGCTTTTAAACTGAGTGACAGGGATCTGATTAAAAGAGTCCGCTATGATATGGAAATGAAGTTCTTCCTTGGCTATTCCCCGGAGGAGACGGAATTCATTGATCCAAGTCTTCTGACCAAGTTCCGCCGCATACGGCTGAAGGATACCGATCTGCTTGACATTCTGATTAGCAAAACAGTTGAGATCGGTAAGGAAAAAGGTGTCATCCACGATCATGAAAAGATTATCGTTGATTCCACGCATACCAATGCCCTCTTCCAGCATATTTCACCCCGTGAGGAACTGATAAAGCGTGCTAAGGAATTACGGAAATCTGTATATTCCGTCGATCCGGATATGCATGATAAGATGCCGAAGAAAAAGGAAAGCAGCGGACTGATCGAAGATGAAGTTGAATACTGCAAAGAGCTTCTGGATCTGATTGCTTCGGATGAAAGATTCAAAAACTGCAGGGATATACAGGAACGGCTTGACTACCTGAAGGAAGGCGTTGAGGACACAAAAGATCATCTGGAATTTTCAAAGGATCCAGATGCGAAGGTTGGACATAAAACAGCCGATACCTCATTCTTCGGATATAAAACACACATTGCCATGACGCCGGACAGAGTCGTTGTAGCGGCAACGGTGACGACAGGTGAGAAGCACGATGGAAAACAGACGGCTGAGCTTGTTGAGGAAACAGAAAAGAATGGCGTTAAGGTTGATGCGCTGATCGGTGACGGTGCTTATTCCGAAAAAGACAATATTGATTTGTCAAAAGATAAGGGATTCAAGCTTGTTTCGAAACTGAGTGAATCAGTGACTCATGGCAATAGAAAAAAAGAATGGGATTTCAATAAGGATGCCGGCATGTACGTATGTCCCGCAGGCCAGATGGCGAAGAACAAGAGAAAAGGTGGAACACAGAAAGACAAGAATGGCGTTAACACATTGGTGGAAACATACTTCTTCAATGTTGAGATATGCAAATCCTGTCCGATGCGTGAGGGCTGTTACAAAGAAGGAGCGAAAACCAAAACATACTCGGTAAAAATCAAATCGGATATACATACCGCACAGATGGATTACATGAAAACAGATGAATTCAAAAACCTCTATGCGGAGCGATACAAGATCGAAGCCAAGAACGCAGAGCTGAAGAATACATTGGACTACGGCAAGGCACATGGATGTGGAATGCTAGGCATGACGATACAGGCAGCGGTATCGTTGTTTTTGGTGAACCTTAAACGAATCGAAACGCTGGAAAAAGGCAATAATAACCAGCAGTAACAGGCTCTTATTCTGCATTTTTATGGCAAATATCGAAAAACCCCAATTGGAATCAGTCCAATTGGGCTTTATCAACCGGAAAGCCGACTTCAGAGGCTCACTTTATCAGCAGCCTCGTTAACACAATTCCTTTTGTGTCATGGCGGTGAGAATCACAAGCCGCAATAATGTGATGCAGGAGGGATTTTTTTATGAGTGAAAAGAAGGAAAATGTTGAGGAAGGAAAGAAAAGGAAGAAGGTCTGGCCATGGGTGCTTGTCTTTGTACTGGTGATCTGTCTGTTTGCGGGCATTCATCATGCAAACCAGCCGAAGACTTCTGAAGGCGCCAAGGATGTGACGCTGGAAGTGGTAGACAGTGAGGGAGAAAAGAAAGACTATGAGGAAAAGACGGATGCGGCATATCTTTCAGACTTCATGGATGAATTAAGCAAAAAAGATGATTTCAGCTATGAAGCAGAAAAGAGTGATGCAGGGCTTTATGTCACCACCGTCAATGGCGAAGAAGCGGACTATGACAAAGATCAGGCGTACTGGGCCATTTATGTCAATGGGGACTATGGACAGTATGGCATCAGTGAACAGCCGGTCAGCGATGGGGATTCTTTTACCCTGAAATATGAAACAGCCCAATAGAACGACAGTCTATCAGATCGTGTTGACAGCGTGTCTGACAGCACTTCTTGAAGCAGTAAAAACAGCCCTGGCTGCGATTCCCGGTGTTGAAGCGGTTACGCTTCTTGTGATCCTTTACACACAGGTTCTGGGATAGCAGACAGGGCTGACTGCTGTTTTTCTGATGACCGGCATTGACTGTCTGATCTACGGATTTGACAGCTGGGTGATAGAATATCTGTATATCTGGCCGCTGCTTGTTTTTCTGGCCTGGAAAATAAAAGGTCAGAACACTGTTGGACAGGCGGTTCTGGCCGGTATGTTCGGACTGTTTTTCGGGACATTATGTCTGCCCGTTACATTTCTGTTCTATGGAGGCAGAAGCGGTGCCCTGGCCTGGTGGCTTGCCGGTCTTTCTACAGACATTATCCACGGCATTTCCAATTTTTTGGTGACGCTGTTTCTGTATCGTCCTTTATATAAAGCACTCGATGTTACGGCGCATCGGCACTGAGAGTTTCTTTATGATTCTGCTCGGGGGCATCTGGTGCTTCATGCTTGAGATAGTAGAACCAGGATGATTTGACATGATCAGCTGCCCATTCTGCGGCATCCGGGCCGAGGTGGGCGAAGATGGCAAAGCCGAAGCGCCGTAAGCCGTATTCCGTGCCGAAGAGCTTAGCGATGGTTTTTGGTGAGCGGAAGTCATAGAAATGACGGGAAGCGTGATAGAACTCTTCCTGCAGCTGCCATGCCGTCATCTTTTTCGGCAGGAAGGTGACGGTCATCAGATCATGTCTTTCCCAGCTGTCAGAGATCATTCTGTTTTCCTTCTGCATCTGTTCATAGACAGGGGTGCCGGGGAAAGGGGTCAGAACAGCCGGCTGCAGCTGGTAGGCGTTGATGTCTTTGGCAAACTGAACGGAGCGGCGGATATCTTCCGGACCGTCCTGGTCGATGCCTAAGACAATGGAAGCGATCATGCGAATGCCATGATCTGCACAGGCTTTGGCCGCATTGCGGATATCTTCAATGTTCTGATGCTTGTCAATGGCATCCAAAGCCTGCTGGTTCAGTGATTCGATACCGATGAGAACTCTGGTGAGATGTGCCTTTTTGAGCAGATCCAGCAGTTCCTCATCCCGGGCCAGATCAGTCCGGCCGAAGAAGAATGTTTCTTTGAAGATCAGATTTTCTCCGATCATGCGCCGGCAGATCTCTTTGGCTCTTTCCTTATCTGCGGTGAAGTTGTCATCCTCAAAGTTCATGTACTGAAAGCCCATGTTCTTATACATCCGCAGCTCTTTCATGACATTATCAACCGAGCGCTGGCGGTAGGGCGCAAACATGCGGGAAGTGGTGCAGAATGTACACCGATAGGGACAGCCTCTTGTGGTCATGACATTGGCTGCCTTGCATTCGGTTTTCAGGATCGAGTAATCCGGGAAGGGAACTTCATCAAGATTGCAGATGGGATCGCATTTGACGATCTTTTCAGGCCTTCTGCCTTCAATGACATCCAGAATGACCTTCTCGCCTTCTCCAACAATGACCTGGTCAGCGTGTTCTGCTGCTTCCTGAGGCATGGCACTTGCATGCATCCCGCCGATAATCACCCGGGCATGTGATTTGTGATGAATGAGATCCGCCAGTTCATAGGCTCTTGGGGCGGTGGAAGTCATGGTATAAATACACACAGCGTCACAGCTGTATATGTATCTGAAGTCAACTCTTCCATTATATTCTTCATAGACCCGTACCTCATGATGGGCCCGGTGCAGAATGCCGCCGAGAATCAATGGGCCGGTAATGGAATTGGGCTGACCGTACAGTTTGCCGCCCTGCCGGTAGATCCATAAGCGTTTCAAGGCAGGGGCGGGTGTAATAAATCCGATTCGCATATCCTATTTACCTCATAAGAATTTATAGTCAGAAGCGTGCTCTTGAACAATGACGAAACGGGGGAAAGTGTAAACTTATGCATGTATACGAGACAAAGACAAAAGAGAGAATACAGAATTCTTTTATTGAAGAGCTGAATGAAAAACAGTTTGAACAAATTCATGTAGCGGATGTATGCCGGCGGGCCCATGTGTCCCGCGTGACGTTCTATAACTGGTATTCAGATAAGTTTGAGCTGCTAGATGATATTTTCAATGAAATGATTGTCGAAATCAGAAAGAAGATGGATGTCCGCCAGCAGGCAAACAACCCGGAAGATGAGCCGATCCAGGGCTATATCAATCTGCTGGATATTATTCTGGAAAGTACCGCGGGACAGTATGATTTTCTGAAGAAGGCGGAAGAGAATGAAGACAGCTGGCTTTACTACTATTTCTATAACTCCATTCTCAAAGGCATTGTCAGTCTGATGGAACGCTATGCCGGTACTATCTCACCCCGTTTTTCCTCTGAACAGACGGCTTCCTTTCTGTGCGGGGGCCTATGGAATTTCATCAGGACATGCCGCAGCAGGCAGATGAAGGAAGATGAGATCCGCCATCAGGCGGAAGAACTGCTGAAAGCAATCCTGACTTCAGATGCCTTCCGGCAGTAAAAGACATATATCATCTTCAGAGCAGGAACAGGCTGATGTGCCTGTTCTTTTCCTTTCGGCATGAAAATATATCAAAAGGAAACTGAAAAGGATTTTCTTTTATAAAGGGACAAATTGGCTGGATTGAAGGGTTTCAATATATGTTATACTTTGAAGGCTTGAGGGAGGTGATGACAGCGTGGAACCATGTGATAGCTGCGGCCGAAGTAACAGCCTGGATGTAAGTGCGAGTCAGCCTGGCGGTATATCACTGCCTGCTGTCATCCGCGTGCAGACTGGTGCTTCCGGCATTTCTGTACTTTAATCCAGACAATCAATATAGACTTCAAAATCTGCAGTACCACTCTTTTCATGG
>ONOV01000236.1 GCA_900319505.1 uncultured Erysipelotrichaceae bacterium | reverse complement strand
GTCAGAACCGATGGCATTCAGGGCCTTGACGAAGAAGGCATTGACCTGATCATTTGTATAACCGAGAACGCCGGCATGATAGGCATATGCAGCCATGCCGCGGATACCAAAGAGAATCAAAGACTTCAGGGAGCGGATATCTTCATCTGCGTTCCATACTTCTGTCATATCGTAATCGTTCTTACCGGAAGAGCCGGGTGTGACTTTTTCCTGTTCTGCATGTACTTCATCGATCAATGCATGCAGAGTCTTCTCATTGAAGTTGACGTTGGTAATGGTTGTGAAAAGACCTTTGATGATCAGCTTGTAAGTGGCAGCGGAAATACTGTCTGATTCAGCCGCGTCTCTGGCAAGACCAATCATGGCTCCGGTTAATTGATCCTGCAGGCCGGCAACTTCATAGCTCTTTCCGCAGACACCGGCGCATCCCTTACAGCCGGTACCGCCGGCTGTCTGTTCACATTGAAAACAAAACATCTTGCTATCCATACTCACTCCTCCTTATCTCTGTGTAATGGAATAATGGAAATCATCTCTGGCAGTCAGTGTATAGCCGCTTCCTTTCAGCATGCCCTGCATGACGCTGGTACGGATGGCATAATAAGGCGCATCGCTTCCATTCCAGTACGGGGCGTGGATATCCTGGCTCATTTCCCAGCTGACGCTCTGGGCAGAGAATTCTGTCACTTTATTGATACGATCACACGGCATGCCGTTGACGAAGAAATCGTCAAATGCCTTATAAACAGCATCAGCAGAGTCAGACTGCAGAGCATGGTGTTCACCAAACTGTTCTCCCTCAGCACAGAGTGCTTCCAGCCGCTTTTCGTCTGATGAGAGAATTTCTGTGACAAGATCTGCCCAGCGGGTTTCAGCATCTGCGATCTGTGCCTGCAGCCACCCATGGATGTTGTCTTCATCAATGACGGATTCCAGGGCAGGCAGGGTCTTTGTATAATGACCGGCATCTTTGATCCATCCATTGTTTTCGGCCAGTTCTGCGATCGCTGCAGTCAGCTGTTCCTGATTGCCGATCTTTTCATACAGCCAGAAATGGATCGGTCCTAAAACGGCGCTCATCAGATTAACCTCTTGTTGCGGCAATCATTTCATTCAATGCCGTAACGACCAGCTGTGTATCAATGCCGTGAATCTCACAGGCGCTTTCGACAGAATCCCCCTGGGATGCCGGGCAGCCCAGACAATGCATGCCGATGCCGTACAGCACCTCTGCTGTCTCAGGATATTCATTGACCAGCTCTCCGACCAGTGTATTTTTTGTTACGATCATGTTTTCCATTGAAACAGTCCTCCTTGTTTTTGCATATTCAGTGTCCTATAATTAACGAAACAAGTATGTTGTAGAAACAACAAAATGGAGAAAATTATGGATTGTTTCTTTCTGAAGAATACACCTCTCTTCCATGGCATCCGGGAAGAGGAAATCAGAGACTTGCTGAACTGTCTCAATGGCAGAGAGCAGCACTTCAAAAAGGATGAAGTTATTCTGCGGGCCGGCAGTCCTGCGTCTGAGATCGGCCTGGTCGAATCCGGAAGTGTCAATATCGTAGTCAACTTCTACTGGGGCACCAGCAATATCTTCGGGCATGTAGAAAAAGGTCTGATCTTTGCGGAAAACTATGCGGCCATCCCGCAGCAGGAACTGCTGTGTGATGTGGTGGCAGCCGAGGATTGCGACATTCTGTTTCTGAATATGGGAAGAATGTCCACTACCTGCAGTAAGAACTGCACTTTCCATAATCGTCTGATCCAGAATCTGCTGCGTATTTCCGCCAAGAAGAACCTCGGTCTTTCCATCCGTATGATGCATATCGCCCCTAAGGCAATACGGGACAGGCTTCTTTCCTACCTGTCTGAGCAGGCGATGAAAAATGAAAGTCCGCATTTTCGGATTCCGTTTGACCGCCAGCAGCTGGCGGAATATCTGGGGGTGGACCGCAGTGCTTTGTCCAATGAGCTGTCCAAGATGCAGAAGGACGGCCTGATTACGTATCATAAGAATGAATTTACGCTGAATGAGAGGGGCAGATATGAGTGAGATTGCATGCAGACGTATCTATGAACAGAAAGAGGAAACAGATGGGTTCCGTATTCTGATTGACCGGCTGTGGCCGCGGGGCATCAAGAAGGAAAATGCCGGTATTGATTTGTGGATAAAAGACATCGCACCTTCATCAGAGCTGCGGAAGTGGTTCGGCCATGATCCTGAGCGTTATGCTCAGTTTAAAGAACAGTATTGTGCTGAACTGTCAGAAAATCCCAAGGCAGCTGAGTTTTGTGAACTGGTCAGAGAAAAGCTGCAGAGCGGCAATGTGACGCTGCTGTATGCCGCTAAAGATATCGAGCATAATAATGCTTTGGTGCTGAAAGAATGGCTTGATGGAAAGATTGAGCATATCTGAATAGATAAAACATACAGAAAGCGGCAGCTGATTGCGGCTGCCGTTTTCTGTATGCTTGTATGTTTCGACTGCTTAATGACTGGATGAAGTAAAGTGTTCTCTGGCAAATTCCATATCCTGCACAAGTTCCACTGTGCCCAGATACTTTCCTTCTGTATCGCGTACAGCCATGTATTTGACAAGCATGGTTCTGCCGCCTTTTTCCATCCATACCGGGACGGCATCTCTTCTGCCGCTGCGGAAATCATCGATGATCTGACGGACCATCGGTTCAATCTTGGGCGGATGGCAGGAGAAGACTTCCCGGTCGAGTGCCATGGCCGGACGCTTGAAGACTTTCGGGCCTTCATTGAAGAAGCGGTTGATATTATCCGCATCTATAAAGCTGATTTCCATCGGAATCGTATTGAGCAGTGCCCGCAGCTGTTCAATGGTGAGATGTCCGCCAGGCATGACCACTTCATTGGAAACAGAAGTTTCAGCAGGCTTTGCGGCCGCTTCGGCTGCGTCCCACGTTTCTTTGGCTGTAGCCAGGCATTCAGCGTAATCTTTGCTGTCGCGATAGATGCCGTACCATTCTTCTTCAGAGAAGTTGACGGCACAGATCGGGAACAGGATGTTCTGTTCTTTATAGATCATTTCTTCAGCC
>ONOV01000237.1 GCA_900319505.1 uncultured Erysipelotrichaceae bacterium | reverse complement strand
TTGTGATATGAGACAGGTTGATACAGCAGAAATCAAGGCGGCGCTGAAGGAAATTCTGGGGAAGATTGCTTTTGTCTATCCTGAGGATATTCATGAAAGTCTGCTTGCGGCACGTGAAGAAGAAACAGGGGTCAGCCAGGATGCGATGGACATGCTGGTGTGCAATGCTGAAATTGCGGAAAATGAACATATTCCCATCTGTCAGGATACCGGCATGGTGACGGTATATCTGAAGATCGGACAGGATGTGCATCTGAGCGGAATGTTATTGAAGGATGCGGTGAATGAAGCCGTAGCGGAAAGCTATACACAGAATTATCTCAGGGCTTCCGTAGTGGATGATCCGCTGTTTGACAGAATCAATACGAAGGACAATACGCCGTGTGTGCTCTATACGGATATTACGGCGGGAGAAAGCATTGAGATTGAAGCAACCGCCAAGGGCTTCGGCTCCGAGAATATGTCCCGGGTGGCCATGCTCAAGCCGGCCCAGGGGGAAGAAGGGGTAAAGCAGTTTGTGCTGGACACCATCAAAGAGGCAGGCCCCAATGCCTGTCCGCCGATGGTTGTCGGCGTCGGCATCGGCGGAACCTTTGACTATGCGGCAGTGATGGCAAAGAAGGCGCTGTGTCTGGGCTTTGATTACCGGGACACGGATGAACGGTACAATGTCCTGATGGATGAGCTGCTTGAAAAGGCAAATGCACTGCGGGTAGGACCGATGGGCTTACATGGCAAGACTACCGTGCTGCATCTGAATATCCTGCATTATCCCACTCATATTGCCGGGATGCCGGTAGCGGTGAATATATGCTGTCATGCCTGCCGGCATGAAAGGAGGGTGTTATGAAAAAGGTCAGTCTTCCTTTAAGTGATGAAGTGATTTCATCCCTGCATGCCGGGGATGCGGTGCTGTTAAGCGGGACGATGTATACGGCCCGTGATGCGGCCCATAAGCGTCTGCATGAAATGATGGCGAAAGGGGAGAAGCTTCCGTTTGATCTTGACGGGGCATTGATCTATTATGTCGGTTCCACCCCGGCTCAGCCGGGCCAGGTTATCGGCAGTGCCGGTCCTACCACCAGCGGACGCATGGATGCCTATACGCCTGAGCTGCTTGAACATGGCCTGAAAGGCATGCTTGGCAAAGGCAGAAGAAGTGAAGCGGTAAAGCAGGCTGTTGTAAAGCATCATGCCGTGTACTTCGTGGCCTGCGGCGGTGCCGGTGCTCTGATTTCCCATTCTATTGTAAAACGGGAAATGGTGGCTTTCCCCGAACTGCTGGCGGAAGCTGTGACAAGACTTGAGGTAAAGGATCTGCCGTGCTTTGTCGGAATTGATTGTGAGGGAAAGGATATCTATGATCTGCGTTAGTGCGTGTCTGGCCGGGGAAAAGTGCCGGTATGACGGCAGGTCCAGGCGGATCGGGCGGATTGCGGATTTAGTGAAAGAAGGAAATGCAGTTGCTGTCTGTCCGGAAAGAGAAGGCGGTCTATCCATACCAAGAGCCCCATCAGAACAGAAAGATGGCCGGGTGATCAATAAGGAAGGAAAGGATGTTACCGAGGCCTTTGAAAAAGGCGCGTCAGTGTGTCTTGACAGAGCACTTGCGGCCGGATGTAAAACAGCCATTCTCAAGGAAAACAGTCCTTCCTGCGGTGTACATGCCGTATATGACGGCACATTCAGCGGAAAAAGCATTCCGGGTGAAGGAATCTTCACCCGGAAGTGCCGGGAAGCAGGTATAATCTGCAGGAGTGAAAGCGAGGAAATAGAAGATGAGCGATCTTTATGAAGAATCATTGAAACTGCATGCAAAGTATCATGGCAAACTGAAAATAGAGCCGAAAGTGCCCTGTGAGAATGCCCATGATCTTTCCATTGCCTATACACCAGGAGTGGCAAAGCCGTGTCTTGCCATTCATGAAAATCCGGAAGACAGCTATAAATATACCGACCGGGGCAATACGGTAGCAGTAGTAACAGACGGTACGGCGGTACTCGGCCTGGGTGATATCGGTCCGGAAGCAGCACTGCCGGTCATGGAAGGAAAGAGCCTGTTAATGAAGCGCTTTGCCGGCATTGACAGCTTTCCGCTGTGTCTTGATACAAAGGATCCAGGAAAGATTATTGCCATCTGTAAGGCCATAGCCCCTGGCATCGGCGCCATCAATCTGGAAGATATCAGTGCACCTAGATGTGTCGAGATTGAAAGAACGCTGATCAGGGAGCTGAATATCCCGGTCTTCCATGATGACCAGCATGGTACGGCAATTGTCGTACTCAGTGCTCTGATTAATGCCATGAAGCTCAGAAAAGCTGATCCGGCTGATATGAAGGTTGTCATCTCCGGGGCCGGGGCAGCGGGTTCCAGCATTATCCGCATGCTGTACCAGTACGGCTTCCACAGAATCTATGCCTTTGATGTGGATGGCTGCCTTGATCCGGATGAGGCGGACAGCTATAACGATCTGAAGAAAGAACTGCTGCAGTATGTCAATCTGGATCATCAGAAATATAAGAATATCGGGGAAGCACTGGCCGGTGCGGATATCTTTGTCGGCGTCTCCGCTCCGCACATTGTAACTAAGGAAATGATCGCTTCCATGAATGAAAAGAATATCGTGTTCCCGATGGCCAATCCGGAACCTGAAATCACCTATCAGGAAGCTAAAGAGGCCGGTGCCTGGATTGTCGGCACGGGCCGCAGTGATTACCCCAACCAGGTCAACAACCTGCTGGCCTTTCCGGGGCTGTTCCGCGGGGCTCTGGATGCCCGTGCCACCAAGATCACGGAAGGCATGAAGATTGCGGCGGCCAGAGGCATTGCCAGCCTGGTAGATGAAAAGGATCTGAACCCGGATCACATCATTGTTTCCGTCTTTGACGAGCGGGTTGTACCGACCGTCGCTGAAGCAGTCAAAAAGGAAGCCGTGGCCTCAGGCGTTGTCCGTCCCTGCTGAATCAGGAAGGTTCTTTTTGTAAAAAGTGTACATCAGATCTTGATTTTTCTTTTCCTATCCTCAATAATGGAGATAAATATCAAAACGTACCTTGCGAATCGGCTCGTTTTCAACTACAGTAATACTGTGTGATGTACCTCTTGCGTCACGAGTTGGAAAGGAGTGCAGTGCATATGTCTGGAAATGTCGATAACAGCTATCGCAGTAAACTTGCCGCATTCCGTACTTCGTGCCGGGTGTATCAGAAGGAGAAGCAGGAGATGGATCATCTTGTTAACCGCTATCCTTCACTGGCCGGAGTAAAGCCTGAAAAGGGAACGGTGAAGCTGGATCCTCACATGGATACCGGGCTTGGCAATATCGAGCTGTATCAGCTGCTTGCCCAGGATATACACTATGTGGATGATGTATTTCAGCGCATTGATGAAAAATGCGGTCATACTGCTTATCTGATGTTATGGATGCTGTTTATAGAGGGAAGAACGCAGCAGTCGGTAGCGGAAAGCTTCGGACTGACGCGCAGACAGATGCAGTATTCCATGGATAAATGGATGAAACAGGTACTGTACGATGAGTGAAAAGGTAAAAATGAGCGTACGCGAGTTCAGGCGGGAATGCCGCCGCTATGGCAGTTATCTGCAGGCATTCGGCACAAAGCCGCAGCAGTACGTCGATCTCAGCCAGCCGCTGTCAGGTGAACAGGAAAAAGTGAGAAAGATTCTGCAGGTCATCTGGCAGGTGCCCATGCCGTCGTATCGGATTATGGTCTGGCGTGCTTATATACAGCACCAGACGATCAAATCCATTGCGGAAGATCTGAATTTCTCCAGTGACTATCTGCTCAAGAGTGTCAAAGAGCAGCTGTGTGAAGCCCTGGAAAGAACTGATTTTGAATCATGAAGGAAAGCCGGCTTAACTGCCGGCTTTTGCTGTATTTGAAGGCAGCAGGTGCTTCATGTATAATCTGTCTGTGTATTCTGATTGAAAGGATGTGTTTTATTTTGGAAGATGCTTGTATGCCGCCACTAGAAAAAGGTGATGTCAGATGAATGAACAGGGCAGATATATACTGGCTTTAGTGATCCTGATTCTGTTTTCAGGACTGTTTTCAGCTATTGAAACAGCCTATTCCTGTGCTTCTCAGATCAAGCTGAAGAATATGGCCAATGATCATAATGCCGAAGCCGGGGTTGTCATTGAAGTGCTGAATGATTTTGACCGCTTTCTGACAACGATTCTGATTGCCAATAATATTGTCAATATTGCGGCAGCTACTATCGGTACGCTTTTGTTTACCTCTTTTTTAGGAGAGGCTGAAGGTTCAACGGTTTCTACCATTGTCATTACCATACTGGTACTGATCTTCGGTGAAGTGACGCCGAAGTCCATTGCCAAGCGTATTCCGGAGAAGATGGCTGTGCATACGGTACAGTTTGTCCAGTTTCTGGAAGTGATTCTGATTCCGCTTGTAGTTGTGTTCAAGGGGATCGGATCATTGTTTTCCCGGCTTGTCAAGGTCAAGGAAGATGACGGGGATTTCCAGGATGAACTGCTGACGGTTGTTGATGAAGCCGAGAAGGAAGGCAATCTGGAAGAACATGAATCGGATCTGATTTCCGCTGCCATTGAATTCAATGATGTGGATGTGAAGGATGTGCTGACGCCAAGAGTGGATGTAGTAGCCATTGATATTACCTCTTCGATGGATCAGATCGAAAAGACCTTCCGCTACAACTCTTTTTCCAGACTGCCGGTCTATGAGAATTCTATTGACAATATCGTGGGTGTGATTCATGAAAAGGATTTCTATGCACAGATGCTGCATGAACATACTCCGATCCGCAAAGTGATCAAGCCGGTTCTTTATACCAGTACCAACGTGCATATTTCAACGCTGCTCAAACAGCTGCAGGGTGCCAAGCTGCATCTTGCCGTGGTACTGGATGAATACGGCGGTACGGAAGGCATCATCACCCTGGAGGATATCATCGAAGAGCTTGTCGGTGAGATCTGGGATGAACATGATACGGTCAAGGAGTACTATACCAAGCTGGATGATCATACGTATCTGGTCAAATGTGATGCGGATGCGGATGATATGTTTGAACGATTGGGCATTGAGCAGGAAGATGACGAGGATGATGACTACATTACCGTATCCGGGTGGGCCATTCATGAACTGGAACATATCCCCCGGGTCGGTGAGGAGTTTGACTACCGCAATCTTCATGTGACCATTACCAAGGCGGATCAGCGCAAGGTCATTGAGCTGAAAGTGGAAGTCAGAGATCCTGATAAGAAGGAAGCGTCTGACAGTAAGTGAGGAAGAAATGCAGCAGTTTTTCTGTGATGTTCCTTTAAAGACGGGAACAGATTATATTTTTACGGCAGAACAGGCCCATCACGGCCGTGATGTGGCAAGGCTGCAGAATGAAACGGTACGTCTGGTCTATCAGGGTCAGGCGTATTTTGCGCGTACCTGCAGTGTGAACGGACAGTTTGCGGCTCATATTGAAAAAGAGGATCCCCATGTCAATGAACTGCCCGCAAAGCTGATTCTGGCCATGGCCCTGATCAGGAAGGAAAAGATGGAGCTTGTTTATCAGAAGGCGGCGGAACTCGGTGCAGCTGAGATTGTGCCCTTTGTTTCATCACGGTGTGTGGTAAAAGATGATGGACGCAGGGGAAAGATGGAGCGCCGAAGGAGTATTGTGAAGTCGGCGGCGGAGCAGTGCAAGCGCAATCTGATACCGGAAGTACATGAAACGATCCGGTTTGAGCAGCTTGAAAGCATTGAAGCAGATGTGAAGGCAGCTGCCTATGAGAATGCAAGGCAGAGCGGTATCAGGCTGTCGCAGCTGCCTTCAGGCCGTTCGATCTGTGTGGTGATCGGACCGGAAGGGGGATTCAGTGAAGAAGAGAATGCATGGCTCAATGACCATGGATTTGTGTCTGTGTCGCTTGGTTCAAGGATACTCAGGGCAGAGACAGCTGCACTCTATGCGTGCAGTGTAATTGGAGAATGGATGGAGAGATGAAGTTTTCAGTATGCAATCTTGGCTGTAAGGTCAATGCCTATGAGGCGGAAGCCATCGCTTCTGTGATGGAAAAAAGAGGATGGGAAAGAGTTGATTTCAAAGATGAGGCGGATGCGTGTCTGATCTTCAGCTGTGCGGTGACCAATACCGCCGCAGCCAAGAGCAGAAGAATGCTGCACAGGGCCAGAAGAACATCCCCGCAGGGAATTCTTGTGATGGCCGGTTGCTATGCGGAAGTGGCTGAAGAACAGTTTGAAGAAGCAGATCTTGTTATCGGAACACGGGACAAGGCAGAGATACCGGATCGCATTGAACAGTATCAGAAGTATCATCAGAAGGTTCATGATACGGGAAATCTGGATCATATTCCGTTTGATGATCTGACGAGCATTCAGTTTGAAAACAGAACAAGGGCCTATCTGAAAGTAGAGGACGGGTGCAATCAGTTCTGTTCCTACTGCATCATTCCTTATGCAAGAGGCAGGGAAAGATCGATGAACCCGGATCTGGTGGTGGAAAAGGCAAAAGAAATTGCCGTTCATTATCCGGAAATTGTTCTGGCAGGGATTCATACCGGACGCTATGGGAAAGAGTATGGGATGCATTTATCGGATCTTTTGCGCAGGATTCTCAGGGAAGTGCCTGACCTGCAGCGGCTGCGTATTTCTTCCATAGAGATCTCAGAGATTACGGATGACTTTATAGACCTCATGAAAGAGGAACCCCGCATAGCCCGTCATCTTCATATCCCGCTGCAGTCCGGTTCAGATACAGTCCTGAAACGGATGCACCGGCCCTATACCACTGCTGAATACTATGCGCGCATCAGTCAGATCCGTCAGGAAATACCGGATATTGCCATCTCATGCGATCTTATTGTAGGCTTTCCCGGGGAGAGTGAAGCAGAGTTTGCTGAGACTTGTGCCTTTCTGAAGAAGTGTCAGTTCTCTTTCCTGCATGTATTCCCGTATTCCTTGAGAAAAGGAACCGTGGCAGCTGAAAGCAGAGAACAGATTGACCCGCAGACAAAGAAGGAAAGAACCGAGAAGTGTCTTGCTATTTCCCGGCAGCTCAGAGAACAGTATGAACAGGCTCAGGCAGGCAGAGAGGTCGATGTGATTGCGGAAACAGAAGAGGATGGATACCGTAAAGGGCATGCGTCGCAGTACTTTGAAGTCTATCTTGATCCTTCCGCAGAGCAGGGTAAGATGTATCATATAAAACTGAAAGAGTACAGGAATCATCATCTGTATGGTGAAGAGGTAAAGCATGATGAAGTTAAGTGAGTTTTTTGAAAATGTACCGGATATAGAAATCAGAAGTCTGATGGCTGACAGCCGGAAAAGGCGTCCTGATTCCATCTTTTTCTGTATCAAAGGCATGGCAAGCGACGGCCACCGGTTTGTGGAACAGGCCATTGAAAACGGCGCCAGGGCCATTGTCTACAGTGAAGATCTGCCTTTGATGCATGATGATATCGTGTATATCAAGGTGGATGATGTCACCGCCGCTTTCAATGCCGTAGCGGATAAATTCTATGGCTATCCAAGCCATAAGCTTGAGATGTACGGGGTGACCGGCACCAATGGCAAGAGTTCCATTGCCTGCATCATCCGTGATATTCTCAATCCGGTGAAGCCTACCGGCTACATTGGTACGATTTCCATTGAGTATGGCAGTGTCAAGCTTCCGCCTTTACTGACAACCCCGAACATTGATGATCTTCATGGGATTCTCGGCGATATGGTGGATGCCGGAATGAAGGCATGTGCTCTGGAAGCCAGCTCCATCGGCATTGAACAGGGAAGGGTCAGCGCCATTGACTTTGATGTTGCTGTCTTTACCAACCTGACCCATGACCATCTGGATTACCATGGCACCATGGAAAAATACTTCCTGGCCAAGAAGCGCCTGTTTGATTCTCTCAAGCCGGAAGCTGTTGCCATCACCAATGTGGATGATGCCTATGGCCTGCGTATGGTGCAGGATGCTCCATGCCGCCGGGTAACTTACGGCATTCATAACAAGGCAGACTATCAGGTGGTCAGCTATCAGCTGATGAAAGACAGAACCAAGATCACCCTGAAAGTGCGGGATCGTGAATATGAGATTGAAACAAACCTTGTTGCCCGTTTCAATATCTACAACCTGGTTGCGGCCATCGCCGCCCTGCATGAAAAGGGTATGCCTATTGAAGATATGCTGGAACAGATCCGTCATCTGTCGCAGATTGCCGGCCGTATGGAACGGGTGGATGAAGGACAGCCGTTCAACATCATTGTCGACTTTGCCCATACCCCGGACGGCATTGAGCAGGTATGTGATTTTGCCAGCCACATCACGCCCAAGGAAAACCGTATTATTGCATTGACCGGATCTGCCGGCCGCAGGGATACGGAAAAGCGTCCGGTTTTCGGCGAGATTCTGGACAAGTACTGTGATATGATCATCCTGACAGAGGATGATCCCCGGGATGAACAGGCAATGGATATCTGTCATGAGATTGCTTCAGGGATCAAGGATACCAACTATATCATCGTTGAAGACAGATATGATGCGATCCGCCAGGCCGTTGAAATTGCGGACAGGGGAGATACGATCATCCTGCTTGGCAAAGGGGATGAGCGTTTCATCTATCGTGAATACGGCCGTGAGCCATATGATGGCGATGATGCTATTGCCCGTCAGGCAGTACATAAGTACTGGCTCCATGATGAAAAGTAAGTTGAAAAAACCGGTAAATGTATTTGCTTTTCCAGAAGGAATCTGATAATATAACAGAGTTGAAAACAGAGAGGGGGTTTGGACATGGCTAGAGTCGTTGTTAAAGAAAACGAAAACCTCGATGATGCGCTGCGCCGTTTCAAGCGTCAGGTATCCCGCAACGGAACCCTCGCTGAAGCTCGTAAGAGAGAATACTATGTGAAGCCGGGCGTCAAGAGAAAGCTTAAATCTGAAGCAGCCCGTAAGGCGCGCAGAAGAGGCAAGTAATCCCGAAAGGTTATCATGTTCATG
>ONOV01000238.1 GCA_900319505.1 uncultured Erysipelotrichaceae bacterium | reverse complement strand
CTATTGAAGGATAAGATGATCCTGAAAAAGTTCAACGGGGTCAGACTGCAGATGATGTGCTTCTTTATGAATGTGTATCTGGGAAGGGAGCACTATCCTTTCATCAGGGGCAGTGACGGCCCGGTATCACTGCTTGTGAAACGGGAAGCTGAACGGGTGAAGTATGATATGAACAGCTTTCATATCAGGGATGCAGCACAGGCAGTGGATCTGTTTTACAGGGTGCTGTGCAGTAAGGATACGGATCGGTTGATGAGTATGAATGAGAAAGCCGGCGGGAAGGCTGCTGCGTTTGTCAATGGGATTGAGGATGATCTGGTGCTGGCCGGATGCGGGATGGTGCTGTATCTGTTGAAGCATGGATACAGTGCGGATACTTCCGGTATGATCCTGAAAATGAGAGGATGGTCGGATGACAGTCCTTTTGCCTTATGTGAGAACCGGGTTTATCAGATGATGTTTGATGCATTGAAAAGGGCAAGACTGATTGAAACGGATATGTTCGGACAGATCAGACTGACCAAATGAAAATGCCGGCAGTGTGCCGGCATTTTGACTTAACGGGATAACAGGGCTTCATCACTGGCAAACTCTTCACCAGAGAGTCTGGCAAAGCGGTCAAGCAGTGATTCAACCGTAAGTTTTTTCTTTTCCTCACCTTTTACATCAAGGATGATATGGCCTTCATGCATCATGATGAGACGGTTGCCATTGCGGATGGCATCTTTCATATTATGCGTTACCATCAGGGCTGTGAGATGATCTCTGGCAATGATGCGGTTGGTCAGGGTGAGAACTTTTTCTGCAGTTTTCGGATCCAGGGCTGCCGTATGTTCATCTAACAGAAGGATCTTCGGCTTCTGCAGACTTGCCATCAGCAGGGTGACAGCCTGTCTCTGACCGCCGGAAAGAAGACCGACTTTGGCACTCATTCTGTCTTCCAGACCCAGATCAAGTTCCTTGAGTCTTTCTCTGAAATCAGCCCGCATATCGCTGGATACATTCCATCTCAGAGTGCGGGACATGCCGCGTCTTGCAGCAAGTGCCAGGTTTTCTTCCAGCTGCATATCGCCGGCTGTACCGGTCATCGGATCCTGGAAGACACGGCCGACAAATCTGGCCCGCTTATAATCAGGCAGGCCGGTAACATCAACCCCGTCAATCAGGATCGAACCGTCATCTACCGGCCATACGCCGGCAATGGCATTCAGCATGGTGGATTTGCCTGCACCGTTTGAACCGATGACCGTCACAAAGTCGCCGTCTTCAAGGGTGAGGGAAAGATCGATCAGTGCTTTCTTTTCGGTAATGGTACCGGCATTAAATGTCTTTGATACATGTCTGAGTTCAAGTGTGCTGCTCATTTGGAATCACCTGCCTGTCTTCTGGAAGAACGTCTGCCGGCCCGGCGGAAGGAGGACCTGGAAAGATTCTGCAGATACGGTACCGCAAGGAAGATCGCCACGATAATGGAGGAGAACATCTTGAGGTAGGCGGACGGCAGTCTCAGCCATAGAACAACAACGATGACAAGATAATAGATGATGGCACCGATGACAGTGAAGGCAAGACGGCCGGCAAAGTTGAGATGCTTGTGCAGCAGCGCATTGCCAAGCACTTCACCGATGATGATGGATGCTAAGCCGATGACGATAGAGCCTCGGCCCATGTTGATATCCGCAAAGCCCTGATACTGGGCCAGAAGGGCACCGGACATGGCGACAAGACCATTGGAAATCATCAGGCCGATGATTTTCATGGTATTGATATTGATGCCCTGGGCCTTGGCCATTACAGGGTTGCAGCCGGTAGCTCTTAAGGAAGAGCCATGCTGGGTGCCGAAGTACCAGTACAGCACACAGATTGTTACAACACAGAAGATCAGGGCTGTCAGGATGGCCTGCGGTATAATGCGGCTTGTCAGAATCAGATTGTATTTATCAACCGAAAGGGCCTGATTGGACGACATGTTCATGATGGCAAGGTTGATGGAATACAGGGCAAGCTGGGTCAGAATGGATGCGAGAATTGCTGGAATGCCAAGAGCTGTATGCAGTAAGCCTGTGGCCAGGCCGGCAATCATGCCGGCGATAAATGCAGCCACAAGCGCATAGGCGGCAGAGTGGCCGGCAACGATGCTCATGACCGCGACAGCACCGCCGGTTGTGAAGCTGCCGTCAACTGTCATATCAGCGATATCCAGAATCCGGAATGTAATATATACACCCAAGGCCATGACGCCCCAGATCAGCCCCTGGGCAACGCCGCCCGGCATCGCCGCAAAGAGGTTGGCCGGGTTGAGGGCCTGGGCCAGTAGAATCGTATGCATTTGTAAACCTCCTTAAACATGAAGAAAAGGTGATGGACACCTTTTCTTAGCTGTTATTCTGATTCAATCTCCACGTAGTCATCCGGTACGGTGATGCCGAGAGATTCGCATCTGTCCTTGACGTATTCTTTGGTTACTTTGGAGGCATATTCAACTTTCATCTTGGAGACATCCTCATCACCCTTGAGGATCTTGGCTGCCATTTCACCAGTCTGTTTGCCGAGATCATAGTAGTCGATGGAAAGTGTTGCGATACCGCAGCCTTCTGTAATGCCTGCTTCACCGGCAATGATCGGAACCTTGGCTTCTGTAGCGACATTGTTGATCAGCTCTGTGTTGGAAGCAGCTGTGTTATCCGTCGGAATGTAGAGCGCATCGGAGTCCTGGCAGGCTGTTGTGGCAACGGACTGCAGGTCATTGGAATCAGAGAAGGTATAAGTTGAAACCTTGTATCCTTCATCTTCCAGATACTTAGTAATGGTATCTGCCTGGTAGACAGAGTTTGCTTCAGAAGAACAGTAGAGAATGCCTATGTTCTTGGCATCAGGCAGAAGTTCCTTGAAGAGCTGTGCCTGCTGATCAAGCGGAGACAGATCAGATGTGCCGGAGACATTGCCGCCGACTGTACCGCTCCAGTCGGAAATATCAAGTGCCGTTGCGTAGTCGGTAACAGCAGTACCCAGAATCGGAATGTCAGATGTGGCAGCCTTGGCAGCCTGCAGAGCAGGAGTGGCATTGGCGAGAATCAGATCCACACCTTCGGTAACAAACTGGTTGGCAATGGTGGAGCAGTTGGCGGTTTCACCTGAAGCGTTCTGCTCATCAAATGTGATGCTGTCGCCGAATTCATCTTTCAGAGCATCCTCAAAACCTTTGGTGGCAGAGTCCAGGGCAGGATGCTGAACATACTGCAGGATACCTACCGTATAGGAATCCCCGGAAGAACTCTTTGAATCTGATGTGGAACCAGATGAGGCTGTACTGGATGCGCTGGATCCGCATCCGGCAAGGGACAGGGCCAGCACTGACGCTGTCATAATTCTGCTGAACTTTTTCATTTCTTTCATCCTCCCTTGAAACCATTTTCAAGATACATTGATTTTATTACACTCTTCTGAAACATTCAATAATAGATTGCATGTTTCGATGTTTGTGCTAAGAT